>JBFIJS010000513.1:0-3832 GCA_041600595.1 Saprospiraceae bacterium
ACACCCTTAAATATCGTTACAATTTCAAAATTGGCTATAGCCGGACGAGCGACCAGATCACCCGTTTGATCGCACCCGACGAAGTGGACGAAAGAGCTGGTTTTATTACCTGGGACAACCTCGCTCAACAAACCATCTGGAGTGCCAATGCCAGCTTACCCATGGACATCATGAAGGGATGGAATGCCTACGTGAACCTCAGCGCCCAGTACCAGGACAACCAGGCTGATTATGGCGACGGAGCGACGGTTGACCTGCAGCAGTATAGCTACAACATCTATATGCAACACACCATCGACCTGCCCGCCAATATCAAAGGGGAGGTGTCCGGTTACTTTGCGGGCCCCGGTATCTGGGGAGGTGTTTTCGTTTACGAAACTTCCTACAGCCTCAACTTCGGCCTGCAGCGTAAATTCCTGAACGACCAGCTCAACGTTCGTCTGAGTGTCAATGATGTTACCTACCAGACCGGCTGGGATGGATATTCCGACTTCGACGGGTTGTTCTCGACAGGCCGTGGTCGCTGGGACAGCCGCCGGGCCAGCCTGAGCTTGAGCTATGCGATCGGCAACGAAAATGTGAAATCGAGAAAACGCCGGACTGGTTTGGAAGATGAAGCCGGCCGGGTCGGTAATTGAGGATAAACCAACGTCGGTGAACGAACGTCGGCAGGGTTTGGAACCCTGCCGACGTTTTAGATTTTAATATAAAATCCTTCCTGTTTTTTTGCTCGCTCCACAATAATTCCCCCTGTGAAAACGTCCTTAGAATCGCCCCATCCGATACAAGTGTAAATTTTTCGCCTGTATCCCATCCGCCTGAAAACAAAAAGTACATCTCTCCTTTAAAGAAATCCAACAAAAAATAAATAACGGTTTAGGGGAATCCGCCGTCCGGATTGTCTTGTAAGCGGTATCCAACGTAACTACTAACAACTATTATCGGTAACATAAGCTCATGACAACTAAAACAGCCCAAAACAGCAACACAAAAATGCCCTGCTCGCTAAAAAGGCTGGTGGGTAACCTGCCTGCAATTTTTGGCCTGCTCACCAGCCTGTTCTTCCTGACAAAAGCCAGTGCACAGGACATCGGCGCTCCCCGTTTCTTCGAATTCAGCGTACAGCCCACCGCCGCCAATGCGACGCCCGGATTTCCGTCTTTACAACCCGGTGTAATCCCGCAGTCCCGGCCCAATTACAAACTACAGGGGGCCTTGCGTTTTCCCATAAAAATAAAGGGCAATACCAAGATTATCGGAGAATTAAAACACAAGAACGAATTTCTGAACGGCTACTACGTTTCCGACGACGACCGCTTCGAGCAATTGGAGCTACGCCAGTCAAAGGGTTCGGTCATCGTATTCAGCCAGCTGAACGACCGGTGGAAACTCACCAATATGCTGAGCGTAAGCAGTAACTCTACCGACTTTATTTCCTCCAATGCCAACGCCATACAGTTCCGGAACGTCAGCCTTTTCGAACGGGAAATGAACAACGGGTCGGTGATTGGCTTTGGCGGTTCGGTCACCTACGACCAGTCCCTGACCGTCATCCCTGTTCTGAAATATGCAACACCATTTGGCAATGGCTGGCACCTCGATATGGTTTTACCGAAAGAGATTGAGGTGTCAAAATCCCTGTCGAAAAGCTCCCGCCTGTTGTTTGAGGTAAAAGGAAGCGGATCCAATTTCACTCTGGGCAACCAGCAAGTGGCCAATGACTATTCCACTGCTTCCATTTACAGACGGATGGACGTGACGGGAGCGGTCGGCTACCAAAAGCAGGTAACCCCGTGGGTTGGATTTTCCGTCAGTGCCGGGGCGAATCTGCCTGTGCGTTCCGGCATTTACACCAACGACCAGAGCAATACCCGGTTGTACGATTTTAAAGAAGGCATCAGCCCGTATTTCAGGGTCGGCGTGTTTTTGTCTTTCCCCAATTAAAAAAGGAAGAGAAGCGATATCGAAAAGGGGTAAAAAGGAATCCCGGTTGCCGAAAAGAACGGCAACCGGGATTCCTTTTTTTCGGATAAGACGAACTTATGACTCGTTCTGGTCTTTGATCCGGATCGCCCGCAGGACACCACTCACCGTATGCGGGTGCATGAAATCACCATTGAAGAGCATTTTCCTGACCTCCTCCAGCGGAACCTCCCGCACCTCGATATCTTCGGCATCGTCGAGGTCTGCCTCCCCCGTTTTGGCGGCCCCGATCGCCAGGTAATGATGAACGAAACTATCCATGAAGACAGGGTTGGAAGCGACACAGCCGGCATAAAACCATTCTCTGGCAGTGTAACCCGTTTCTTCAAGCAATTCTCTTTTAGCCGCCTGCAGGTGATCTTCGCCGTCGTCAACCATGCCGCCGGGCAACTCGAGCAGGTAAGAGGCCGTCCCAAAACGATAATTATCTACGAGGACGGCGCGATCCTCGTCGGTAATGGCCAGCACGGTCACGGAATCGTTGCCGGTAAGGATGGTGACCCGGATAGACTCGCCTGTATTGGGATTGCGGAGCGTATCAATGCGGGCTTGAAAAAGTTTGAGGTCGGCGAGGGTGTTGGAATCAAGGCGTTGCCATTTTTTTTGCATGGTTGTATTTTTGGCAAAAATAAGATATTGTACACATGAACAAATCACCCATTGTTTTCTCTGTATTTTTCGCTGCGTTTGCTATTTGTTGCTTCGACTTTTGTTCGCCTGATAATAACTCCCGCCTCGCCGGTGTGTACCTCAATCTTCAGGACAGCGTAGATTACGTGGGCATGGCAACCTGCCGTTCCTGCCACCAGGACATCCACCAGACATTCAGCCAGACCGGCATGGGCCGCTCTTTTCACTACGCCACCAGGGAAAAATCGGACGCTACATTCGGCCCGCACGCCCTGGTGTACGACACCCTGAACGACTTCTATTATTTCCCATATTTTCAATATGAAAAATATGACACCTCCCTCTACGTGATGGAGTTTCGTCTGGAAAACGGGGACACCGTTCATAAAAGGGTGGAAAAAATAGATTACATCATCGGCTCCGGGCAACACACCAACTCCCATCTCATCGACCTCAACGGTTATGTTTACCAGGCACCGGTGACCTGGTACAGCCAGGATAAAAAATGGGATATGGCACCGGGTTTTCGCAATTTGAACAGCCGCTTCGACCGCTGGCTGACGGACGAATGTATCACCTGTCACAACCATTTTCCTAAAAAAGAACCCGGGTCGCTGCATAAATTTACATCCATGCCAACGGGTATTGAATGTGAGCGATGCCATGGCCCCGGCGAGGTGCACGTGCGGGAAAAACTGGCGGGGAACATCATTGACACGGCGAAGCATATTGATTACTCGATTGTCACCCCGAGCGATCTGCCCCGCGATTTGCAAATGGACATCTGCCAGCGCTGTCACTTGCAGGGGGTAGCCGTCACGGAGCCTGACAAGTCATTTTACGACTTCAAACCGGGTATGGAACTGAGCAGTGTCTTTAATGTTTTTTTGCCCCGTTATACCAATAGCCACGAAAAATTTATCATGGCCTCTCAGGCCGACCGCCTCCGTTTGAGTGCGTGTTTTAAAAATGACGAACACCTGACCTGCCTCACCTGCCACCATCCACACCACAGCATTGAGGTGACGCCAACCGCACAATATAACCAGGCTTGCCAAAATTGCCACCGGGAAAAGACCTGCACGCTACCCCTTGCCGAAAGAAAAGAAAAGCAGGACAATTGCAGTGGTTGCCACATGCCAAAATCGGGCAGTTCGGATATCCCCCACGTCAATATCACGGACCACCTGATTGACAGGCCCACCGAAAACAAGCCTGT
>JBFIJS010000514.1:0-3832 GCA_041600595.1 Saprospiraceae bacterium
GTATTGCCGGAGGTCCACATTTTCCTCCGTAATCAGTTTTTCAAGGTAAATGGCATTTTTCGCTTCAAATTCGGACAACATCCAATGATTGGCCCGGAAGGCTGCGGTTCTGATAATCTGCTGCAGATCGGCCGGCAATTCTGCAAACTTACTTTTGTTGACCAACATTTCCAGTACCGATCCGGGTTCGTGCCAGCCGGGCGAGTAGTAATATTTAGCAATCTGATGGAAGCCCATGAGGTAATCATGATAGGGGCCGATCCATTCCGTCGCATCGATGACGCCTCTTTCCAGTCCGTTGAATAATTCGCCGCCGGCCAGCAGCACCGGAGTGCCGCCGGCCTTTTGCAGCACTTTGGCCCCGAGGCCGGGCATTCTCATTTTCAACCCTACAAAGTCGGCCATAGAATTGATCTCCTTATTGAACCAGCCACCCATTTGGAACCCGGTATTGCCACCGGGTATAGGCAACAAGCCGAAATCGGCATACAACTCCTCCCACAGCTGTAGCCCACCGCCGGATATCATCCAGGCATTGGCCTGCTGGGCATTCATGCCGAAAGGGATGGTGGTGAAAAAGGGCGCTGCCGGTACTTTCCCTACCCAATAGTAAGAAGCGCCGCTGCCCATCTCGGCGGCGTTGTTGCGCACGGCATCGAATACTTCCAGTGCCGGCACCAGTTCTCCACCGCCGTACACCTTTATATCCATGCGTCCGCCCGACATTTCGTACACCCATTTGGCAAACAGGTTGCAGCCCTCGCCAACTACCGGAAAATTCGGAGGCCAGGTAGTGACCATCCGCCATTTATACTGCTTCCCGGATACCATACCGGGCGCTGACTGGGAGTTCAATTTTTGACCACCTCCCAACCCGCGGATAACAAATGGCAGGGCAATGGTACCGGCAGCAATCCCTTTGATAAAGTTTTTCCTTTTTAATTTGCTCATGATCCAGTTATTTAAAAATGCCTAAACCGGGTGGCAGGCAGCCGTTTGAGTTAATAAGACTTTCGGAAACTCAACATCTGCAGAATAGCCATTCACCCAAAAAGTACAGCGAATCCCCTGATTCGCTTCTCCTCTTCAGACAAGGTTGCTACCTCTGCATATCAGAGGAATCCTAATACGGGCTATAATTTGCGAACCAATTTCCAGCCTTCGCTAAAAAGTCAAAAGTAGTGTTTATGGTTAAATTCCAACCAGGTATTGAAGGCGTCTTCACCCAAACAATTTGTAAAATATGGTGAAGCGGGCCTGCAACTTCGGACATCCAGATGCACATCTGGCTGTGTCGGTGCGCAAAATAAACGGCCTGGCCGGGCAGAAGGTGTTTGTTTTATTTGTTTTTTAAAATTAGATTTGCAAAACAAAAAGTTTGTAAAATGATTGAATTGCCCACATACATTAAGGGTAGGGGAGCGCAGATCAACCCACCCAGCCCGTTTGAGCGTTTGCAGTACGATGCGGATCCGACTGCCCATCTCGACGAGGACGAGTCCCTGAAAACGGAGTACATCCAGGTTTACCCCAAGACCATGCTCAACAAAGTCAACAGTCCCGATATCCCGCTCGACTGGTCACTTAATCCTTATCAGGGCTGTGAGCACGGCTGTGTCTATTGTTACGCCCGAAATACCCATCCCTTTTGGGGATACAGTGCCGGGACGGATTTTGAGCAAAAGATTTTAGTAAAAAAAGACGCTGCCAAACTGGTCGAACAGAAGATCAGGGATCCCAAATGGAAAGCTGCTCCTTTGATGCTGGCCGGCAATACTGATTGTTACCAGCCCATTGAAAAAAAACTCGCTATCACCCGCAGCATTCTGGAAGTTTTGTGGAAATACCGGCATCCGGTTGGATTGATCACCAAAAACAGCCTCATCCTGCGGGACCTGGATTTATTGCAAAAAATGGCTGCGCACGATCTGGTACATGTTGCCATCTCCGTGACAACCCTCGAAGAGAAACTGCGCCAAACCCTGGAACCCCGTACCGCCTCCGTACAAAGCCGGTTATCGACCATCGAAGCACTCTCCGCCGCAGGAGTACCGGTGACAGTCATGTTTGCGCCTGTCATTCCCGGACTGAATGACCACGAAATATTCAAGGTTGCGGCAACGACCGCCAAACTGGGTGCCCGGGGAATGGGATACACCATGGTTCGTCTGAATGGCGATGTCGGACTTATTTTTGAAGACTGGGTCAAAAAAGTGATGCCTGACAGAGCTCAAAAAATTTTGAATAAAATAAAAGACTGCCACGGTGGCCAACTGGAGGATCATCGTTTTGGTCACCGAATGCGGGGAGAAGGAAACATCGCAGACATCATCCGCAGTCAGTACCAGCTGGCCAAAAAGAAGTTTTTTACCGGTCGGCAAGTTCCTCCTTTCAACCTCACTCTGCACGAACAGCTGAAAAATCCGCAGCTGAGTTTATTCTGAAATACCCACCACGCCAAGCCCTACGGGTGTGGTCAGGCCAAACCGGTTTTTCAGACTGCTGGTTCGGCTGAAAATGTCAAAACCCTGGTGAGATACCCGGGAACAAGATGGTATGGTTGTGATCGATGGTACGGGTTTGACCATTACCCGCTTTTTAGCATCGCTTAATCGTTTAGGAAGAATGTATTTTCTATTTTGCCGGATAAAAAAAAAAGTTCGGTATGATATCCATTTTACGTTGCACTTTCTTTCTGTTTTTTTCCTCTGCTTTATTTGCCCAATCCACTATCGACCTGTCCGGATTCCGATACCGGGAGGCCGGGCCTTACCGGGGTGGCCGGGTCACGGCCGTTTGCGGCGTGGAAACACAGCCTCATGTATTTTACATGGGGGCTACCGGCGCCGGCATTTGGAAAACGGAAGATTATGGCACCAGCTGGCAAAACGTTTCGGACGGCTTCCTGGAAACGCCCTCCATCGGAGCCATCAGGGTGGCAAAAAATGACCTCAATGTGATCTATGCCGGAACCGGAACGGACGGACTCCGCAGCAATATCATCGCCGGAAAAGGGGTTTACAAATCCATTGATGCCGGCAAAACCTGGGAAAATGTCGGCCTGCAAAAAACAGGACACATTGGCGCGGTAGAAATTCACCCGACAGATCACAACATCGTGTTTGTGGCTGCCATCGGACAGGCCTTTAACGCCAACCCCGAGCGCGGTGTTTTCCGGACCAAAGACGGTGGCCAAACCTGGCAAAAGGTGTTGCATATTTCTGATTCTACCGGTTTTGCCGATCTTGAATTCATGCCTTCCAACCCCAATATTATCTACGCTGCTGCCTGGCGGGCAGAGCGTAAACCCTGGACGATCATTTCCGGTGGCCGGGAAAACGGCATTTATAAATCCATCGATGGCGGTGATCATTGGGTGACGCTGGAGAAAGGGCTGCCGGCCGGTATTGTCGGGAAAATTGACCTGGCGGTTTCAGCGGCGGATTCAAAAGTACTGTACGCCCTCATCGAGGCCCCCGATGGTAAAGGTGGTCTGTATCGCTCTGACGATCAGGGAAATTCTTTTACACAAGTCTCTGATAACCAAAGTTTACTCGTCCGGCCTTTTTATTTTTTGAATGTCGATGCTGATCCAACGAACGCAGATGTTGTTTACGTCAATACGCTCCGTTTTCACAAATCAACGGATGGTGGCAAGAAGTGGTCAACCATTCGGACCCCACACGGAGACAACCACGATATGTGGATCAACCCGCACGACTCCAGGCTGATGATCCAGGCCAATGACGGTGGCGCCAATGTCAGTCACAACGGAGGCCTGACCTGGTCCAACCAATTCAACCAGCCGACTGCCGAGCTCTATCAGGTCGAA
>JBFIJS010000515.1:0-3830 GCA_041600595.1 Saprospiraceae bacterium
AGGAAAAGCAAAAAAAGGCGGGTTTAAAAACTTCAGATCAGACGACCTGGCCGTTGAAGTTGTCAATCACCTGATGGCACAAGTGCCTGAACTAGACCCTGCACTGGTGGACGACGTGATTGTCGGCTGCGCCAACCCCGAAGGAGAACAAGGATTTCAAATTGGCCGGCAGATCTCTGTCAGGGCACTGGGTAAGCCGGTTCCCGGCATGACCGTCAACCGGTATTGTGCCTCCGGCCTGGAAACTATTTCTATCGCTGTGGCCAAGATCAAGGCCGGCATGGGCGAAGTATTCATCGCCGGTGGTACAGAAAGCATGAGTATGATCCCGATGACCGGCTACAAAATGTCACCAAGTTACAAGGTGGCGAGCACTACTCCTGAATATGTAACCGGTATGGGGAATACGGCGGAAGCAGTGGCTGCCAAATACGGCATCAGCCGGGAAGCATCGGACGAGTTTTCTTACAAATCACACCTAAAAGCTGCCAGGGCCATTGACGAAGGAAAATTCAAAGACGAGATCGTACCGGTTACGGTCAAGGAAGTTTTTGTTAAAGACGATAAACGGCACGAAACAGAACATACGGTAGCGATGGACGAAGGCGTACGCCGGGATACCTCCATCGAAGGGCTGGCCAGGTTGCGGCCGGTGTTCAAAAATGGCGGTATTGTCACCGCTGGTAACGCCTCGCAAACATCCGACGGGGCGGCGTTTGTCCTGGTCATGAGCGAGGATTTGGTCAAACAACTAAATCTCGAACCTATCGCCCGGCTGGTGAGCTGTTCGGTAGCCGGTGTTGAACCGTTGTACATGGGCATCGGACCGTGTGCGGCCATTCCAAAAGCACTGAAACAGGGCGGCTTGAAGCTCGATGACATCGAACAGATTGAACTGAACGAAGCTTTCGCAGCGCAGGCTCTGGCGGTGATTCAGGAGGCTCACCTCAATCCGGAGATTGTCAATGTGAATGGTGGAGCGATTGCACTGGGGCACCCGCTTGGTTGCACAGGAGCCAAACTTTCCACACAGCTTTTCAATGAAATGCGCCGTCGCAAACAGAAGTACGGTATGGTGACCGCTTGTGTGGGCGGTGGTCAGGGAATCGCCGGTATTTACGAGCTTTTGAATTAAATGATGAAAGATAAGCAGCAGGTCCGATAAAATTGGGTTTGCTGTCTTCAGTCAGGTTTTGAGATGACGATTTTTCGCTGCCCGGTAGTGTCACTGAAAATTAATGGGAAATACGAAAAATGGTCATCTCCGAAACCTGCTCGGTTCAATCTGCCTTCCTGTTTTACTGCCCATTTTTTTTGGAAAACTTTTCTCTGCCAAACATTCATCGTCCGGGTGTTCGGTCAAAATCAAATGTATTCCTACCTTTCCCCGCTTTTTTTCTGCAAGCAACTGATAATAGACCAGTTTCCCCAAGCGACTAAATCGATCATTTTCTTACCTGATTTTTATGAAAAACAAATTATTGCTGACAGGCATGCTGCTTGTAATCCTGACCGGGATATTGCCGGGTCAAAATGAAATGCCCGTGATCCTGCCTTTAAGAGATAGGGCCAGGGTGGTGGACGAGATACTGGAAGACCGGCTCGACAATTTATTGCCCGAACTGATGCGAAGGGAAAGCATCGACATGTGGATTTTGATCAGCCGGGAATACAACGAAGACCCCGTCATGAAAACTATTTTGCCGAGCACCTGGCTTTCGGCCCGCCGCCGGACCATGATGGTCTTTTTTGATCCGGGGCAGGGGCAACCCATCGAAAAAATTGCCATTGCCAGGTACGATGTCGGCAAGCTGCTCAAAGGGGAATGGAATATTGATGTCTTTCCGGACCAATGGGAGGCGCTCATGAATATTATTGAGCAAAAAAATCCCCGACAAATCGGATTGAATTTTTCGGAAACTTTTGCCCTCGCTGACGGGCTGGTCCGATCCGAGTACGAGGCTTTCATGAAATATTTACCAAAAAAGTATAAAAACAAAGTGGTCTCCGCCGAGCGGCTGGCCATTGCCTGGCTCGAAACCCGCACGGAAAAAGAGCTGGAAATATATCCAATGATTGCCCGCCTTGGACATACGATTTTACAGGAAGGACTGTCGGAAAAAGCGATCCATCCCGGCATAACCACCAATGACGATGTCGTCTGGTGGCTTCGGCAAAGAGTCGCAGATTTGGGGTTGGACACCTGGTTCCAACCCTCCGTTTCTGTCCAGCGGGCCACCCGGGGCAAGGAAGGTTTTCTCCGCTCGTTTTCCAAAAGGCCAGAGGACGACGTCATTCTGCCGGGGGATTTAATCCATGTCGATTTTGGTATTACCTATCTGCGGCTAAATACCGATCAGCAGCAACATTTTTATGTGTTGCGGCCGGGAGAAAAGGAAGTGCCGGCTGGTTTGCAAAAGGCTTTTAAAAATGCCAACCGCTTGCAGGATATTTTGACCCAAAACTTTCGGGAAGGAAAAAGCGGTAACGAAATCTTGCAACAGGCACTTCAACAGGCTGAGCAGGAAGGGATACAAGCATCTATTTATACTCACCCGATCGGCTTACACGGCCATGCCGCCGGTCCGACTATCGGACTTTGGGATCAGCAGGGCGGGGTGCCGGGCAGGGGCGATTACCCGCTCTTTTCCAATACCTGCTACTCCATCGAGTTGTTTGCAGCATCGGAGGTAGAAGAGTGGGGTGGTCAAATTGTACGGATCATGCTGGAAGAGGACGGGGTTTATTTCAACGGAAAATTTGAATTCCTGGATGGACGTCAGGAATCCATTTTGACTATTCCGAGAAGGCCATAGTGAAAGAATGGGGCATGGCCGGGGGCCGCTAAAAAAAGTGGCAGTAAGCAACCCTTTCTTTACTCAAAATCCCGGTACAACAGGTATTTCTTCCTGATCAATTTAAAAGCATGTAAGTCCTCCGCCCAGGAGGCCCGTATTTCAGCAGCTGATTTGCCGGCCATCAATTGCTTTCTCAATTGATCGGTTCCGGCCAGTTTATCGAAAAATAAATTTTCCAGAAAGAACTTGTTTTTGGGTTCATAATCGTCATAGAACCGGACTAAATAACTCAGGTCGATCGCGTTGCGATTTTTTATGGTATCCAGGTCAAGTTTCGTTAAATCAAACCCGTTGCACAGTTTATTTTCCTGCGGCGGGTGTTTGGAACCGGGCATCGGGACCGGCGTGAATGCATAATCTCCTTTAGTAAAACCCGGTGCGCCGATGACCTGAAATTGTTTATCCGTTCCTCTGCCGACACTGACTTGAGTGCCTTCAAAAAAGCAAATGGAGGGGTACAAATAAATAGCCCGCATATTTGGCAGATTGGGGGATGGTTTGACCGGAAGATCATAATAAGAACGGTGGTCGTAATGGTCGCACGGGATGACTTCAAGTTTGCATTGCAATTGATCAGCAAGCCATCGCTCCCCGTTGACCATTTGGGCATACTCCCCGATGGTCATGCCATGCACCACGGGGATCGGATGCAGGCCTACGAACGACGCAAACCCTTCCTGACGCACCGGCCCGTCAACGTATTGTCCGTGTGGGTTGGGCCGGTCCAGGATCATCAGCGGGATATTGTTTTCAGCACAAGCCTCCATGATGTAAGAGAGGGAGGAAATGTAAGTGTAAAACCGGGCCCCCACGTCCTGAATATCAAAAATCACCCAATCCACGTCTTGCAGGTCCTCTTTTGCAGGTTTTTTTCTATTTCCGTAAAGGGATAAAATGGGCAGCCGGGTTTTGGTGTCGATGCCGTCTTTTACTTGCTCGCCATCCGATGCTTCTCCTCTGAAACCATGCTCC
>JBFIJS010000516.1:0-3826 GCA_041600595.1 Saprospiraceae bacterium
GCGGCCGCTTATTTTTGGCGAAGGCGACCGGCAGGAAATGCTCGACGACCTGCAGCCGTTCGATCTGTTGCTTTGCAGTTATGGACTGATGCAGCAGGAGAACAAACAGTTTTTGGAGAAACACTTCACCACCATCGTCCTGGACGAAGCCCAGGCCATAAAAAACCGCAGTACCAAACGCTCTCAGGCGGCTATGCAACTACAGGCCGACTTCAGGATTATCACGACTGGTACTCCTATCGAAAATCACCTCGGGGAATTGTGGAATCTCTTCAATTTCCTCAACCCGGGCCTGTTAGGCTCTCTGAAACACTTCAATGAGACCTTTGCCTTTCCGATCGAGCGCTTTCAGGACCGCGAACGGCGCAACCAGTTGAAGCGCCTCATCCAACCATTTATCCTGCGCCGCCGAAAAAGCGAAGTACTGGACGAGCTGCCCGCCAAAACGGAAGTTACGCTCAGCGTCGAACTGTCGAAAGAGGAGCGGGCCTTTTACGAAGCCCTCCGCCGAAAAGCCGTGGAGAACATCGAAAGCGGTGGCGGCGAGGTTGGTGACAAACGTTTTCAAATCCTGGCGGAACTCATGCGCCTGCGTCAGGCCTGCTGTCATCCCCGCATGATCGAACCATCCAGCAAACTGGAAAGCAGCAAGCTCAACCTCCTGGCAGAAACGCTGGAGGAACTGATCGAAGAAGGCCATAAAGTCCTTGTTTTCAGCCAATTTGTCAAACACCTGAAGTTGGTGGAAGAGTGGATCATTTCCCAAAAAATTTCTTACCAGTACCTCGACGGCAGCACCCCCCTGGGGCAGCGCGATAAGGCCATCCGCGCTTTTCAATCGGGTGAGGGAGATGTATTTCTCATCAGCCTCAAAGCGGGTGGGTTTGGTCTCAACCTGACCGCTGCCGATTATGTGATTCACCTCGATCCCTGGTGGAACCCAGCCGTGGAAGACCAGGCCAGCGACCGCGCCCACCGTATTGGTCAGTTGCGGCCGGTTACCATTTACCGGTTGGTGGCAGAAAATACCATTGAGGAAAAAATCGTGAAACTGCACGCCGAAAAAAGAGACCTCGCCGACAGCCTCCTGGAAGGTACCGAGCAGAGCGCCAAGATGAGCGCGGAAGACCTGCTGGCCCTGATGAAGGGTTGACCCGCTGGTGCCGGTTAGCTACCTAAAATTTCGTTCAGGGTGTCGGACAGGAAGTGGTGCAGCGCATATCTCCGGAACGCAAGGAACTCGTTGTCGGGATTCTGTTCGGCGTCCCGGCGGAATTTCCGGACCAGCACCATAATGTCCGCCCTGATCTCTTGTTTTGTTTTTCCTTCGGCAATTTCGCTTTTCAGGTCATTGACAAAACCGTCCCACAGTTCCTTGCGCCGGTCGTTTAAACGCTTGCGATGAATATGGCAGGTGTCGATGGTGTACTGGGCACGCGGATCATCCGATTTGACAAGCCCGTCTTTTTGAAACGCCAGCAATGGCTCGGCATCTTCCCGTTCCGGATGGATGAATTTTGGCTTTTCCGTGGCATCGTAAGTGGCTGAAATCGTATTGATGTCAGCAAAACCGGCCGGAGGAGTGGTAATTCGCTGCCCGTCCAGGTCAAAAATATTACTCTTGTGGGTGTTGCAACCACTACAGGCCCAGAGCAGGTTGTCCCACGAAAAGGCAAGCCAGTAATAAATATTTTTTGGCCGGAAATGCTCCACGTGACCGATCTCGATACGCTGTTCGCAAAAGGCGCATTTGCCGCGGTAGAGGTCGAAAATAGCCTTCTTAATGTCTTTGTATTTGTAGCGGCTGTCGGCCCGGCCGGCATTTTCACTGGGATATTTTTTAGCCAGCACTACCTCTTCTCTTACCCGTTGCGTTGTTTTGGCCACTCTTTTTACCGGGGGCACTTGCAGGGAAGCGGGGATTTTGGTCAAATCTTTATCGATCTTAATCACAGCTTAACAGGTTTTGTTCAGGCCAGTTCTTCGTTGAGGGACTGCTCGATCATCTCGTCGATTTCTTCCTTGGAAAAATACCTTTTCCCTTCTTTTTTCTGCTGCTCGATGCGTTCCGAAATTTTAGCATGAATACGGCTGTAAAGATAGTCTTCACTGGTGTCCAGAGAGGGTTTGGAGCGCTCCTCCCCTTCCATGCGGGCGTCTTCCAGGCCAAATAAAGGCGATGTGAGCACGGAGTTGGCCATCATGTCTTTCAGGTTGGTTTTAAAATATGGCTCACTCAATCTGGTAACCCCGTGTTCTTTGTAAACCCTGAAAAATACGGCATCGTCGCTTGCTCCCAGTACCGTGACCGGGCTGTGGGTCGTAAATATGAACTGTACTTTGGGAAACCAGGCCCGCAGCTTTTTGGCGATTTGTTTTTCCCACCGCGGGTGCAGGTGGAGGTTGATCTCGTCAACCAGCACGACGCCTTGCAGGTCCTGGATTTTTTGCACGTTTGGCTGGCTGTCGGTCATGCGGGCGACCATGTCGCAGATCCAGGTGATCACACTTTTGTACCCGTCAGAAAGCTGGCTAAATGCCAGGGGGGTGCCCCGCTCGACGTACTGAACGCCACTGGAGCTGACCCTGATCTCCACATTTTTATCTACTAAATCCGAGATGATTTGTTTGGCCACTTCAATGGAAACCGAAGCCCCTGTGGGACTTACCTTTTGGGCCATCCGTTCCAGTTCCAGTGTATAAAGCCGCATCAGCCAACGGTCGGGGCTGAGCAGGTATTGGTTGGAGTCGAAAAGGCTGAGAAACCCTACCGAGCTGCTTTTTTCACTATCGTTGCGGGAGCGGTGTACTCCGTAGGCCAGGAAATTTTTGAGGTAATTGGCAGAGTTAGGACCATAATTGACCTTCTGGTCGTCCTGACAGTCCACTTTAAAGGAAGGGTTTAGTTTTAGAAGCTCCAGTATTTCTCCTGTTTCGTTGAGGTTGGTTTGAGAAACGATAAAATTGCCTTCATAAGCAAGTACCAGCCCCATCAGTACCAATGACTTGCCGTCGCCGTTTTCGCCCATCAGGTAAATCTCCCGCTTATCGCCCATAGCTTCCATAGCTACCTCGGCGATGGTAAAAAAATTGCTGATCCTGACATTGTTCACGTATCCTCTCCTGGCGCCGTGCAAATAGTCTTCTTCCTCAGTGGTCCCGCTGGCTGCTTTTTTTATCGGTCCCGTTTCGCTGTCGGGGTAGGATGCCTCTTCCGGCATTTCGGTAGCCGGGCTGCCCGTTGTTGGTGTCGGGTCAGGGTCGGTTTTCAGATCGTCGATTAAATCCAGTAAAGATGCTCTGATCCGGTTCATCCGTAATGACTCCTCGGAGAAACTCGACAAGCCCAGATTCTTTTCTTTTTTCAGGTTTTTCCATTGGGCCTCCAAAAGAATGGCATCCTTGTTTTCGGGGTAGGTTTCCCTAAAATATTTGAAAGCCTTTTCCAACTCATTGTTAGAAATCAATTTTAACAGATCTCTTTTGCTAGCCATGCGATTAGTTTTAGATCAAAACAATTTTTTACAAATGTAGCAATTCATAAGTTGTCATCAGGAAGTAAGCAGCAGGCAGTAATAAGTCGGCAGTTTGAGCGCAGTGAAACCCCGTACTCGCTTCGGGGTGACAGTTTTGCAACAATTTACAAATCAACACTTTATGCTTTTTTCGAGCGTCGATTAATTTACATTATCCGCTTAATCACCCCCTATCTGGACATTGGCTTCACTTCTTATGAATTAATTTATCACCTAAGATACACCATACCCGCTGGCAAATTTCTCCAAAAAAAATATCGATAGCAAGGGCGGCTCAGACAACCGTACAC
>JBFIJS010000517.1:0-3825 GCA_041600595.1 Saprospiraceae bacterium
GGGCAGGCCGTAGAAGTCGAAACGATGACCGGATTGGCAATGGTGGACGCCTCGATAAATGTTTCCGCAACAAAGTCATTTTGGAATTCGGTGAAGCCCGATACGAACAGGCTTATTCCGTTTGCGTTGGTCATGCAAATGGTCACGCTTGTACCCTGCGCAGTGCCTCCATTAATATTCCAAAAGGCATTGATAATGAAATCGTTGCTATCCAGCAATACCACTTCGTAGGTGGCACACTCGCCAACACACAAAGAGGAAGGCCCGACAATGATGGCGTCTGCCTGTGCATGGACATTTATTGAAAAGCAAGTGGACAAGAAACAGATCAAAAAGACTGAGCGGAATAGTACTTTCATCCGGGTGTTGTTTTGTTGGTGAAAAAAGGAAAGCAATCGGAAAAACTAACTGGCCAAAAGCCGTGAAATCGTTTAACCAAAGACATTTTATGCTAAAGTCGGAAAATCTAAAATGGATTCCTCTGACAACTAATCAGGAAATAGCGGTTTGATAGTTATTTGTCATAATTCCCGGACGAAGAAACCACCAGAGCGGTTTAAATCAGACGACGGTCGATCGGAAAGCAGTCGGTACTAATCAACGGTTATTTATCAATAGTGGCAGGTTTCAAATAAAAAAATCCCGAATTCTGCTTTCCGGCAAAATTCGGGATTAGTGGATACGCCCGGCGGTCATCAGGCCCTATATACCACGATTCACATCAAAGGCTTCCAGGTAGTCGCCCACCTTGCGGACAAACGAACCGCCCAGGAAGCCATCGACTACCCGGTGATCGTAACTCAGTGACAGGAACATCATTTGGCGAACCGCGATCAGGTCGCCGTATTCCGTTTCGACGACAGCCGGCTTTTTACGGATGGCCCCGGTCGCCAAAACGGCCACCTGTGGCTGGTTGATGATCGGTGTACCCATCACGTTGCCGAAGGTACCGACGTTGGTGACGGTAAAAGTTCCACCCTGTATTTCATCGGGTTTCAGCTTATTGTCGCGGGCCCGGTTGGCCAGGTCGTTCACGGATTTGGTTAGTCCCAGCAGGTTGAGCTGGTCAGCGTTCTTGATGACGGGTACGATGAGGTTGCCGGAAGGCAATGCCGTTGCCATACCGATATTGATGTCTTTTTTAACCAGGATTTTATTTTCCTCCACCGACACATTGATCATTGGCAGGTCGCCAATGGCCTTGACTACTGCCTCAATGAAGAAGGGCGTAAAGGTGATTTTTTCTCCGTATTTCTGCTGGAAAGCATTTTTGTTTTTGTTGCGCCAGTTCACCAGGTTGGTGACGTCCACTTCAACGAAGGAGGTCACGTGCGGGGAAGTCCGCTTCGACATCACCATGTGATCCGCAATGAGTTTGCGCATCCGATCCATTTCAATGATCTCCACATTGCCGCTGACACTGGTTGCCGGTCTGCTCACCGCCACTGGCTGCGAACTGCCGCCTGTCACCTGCCCACTGCTCACTGCGGTCTGCTCACTGCTCACTGCCGCTTCCCCTCTGTTTTCCACATAAGCCAGGATGTCCTTCTTCGTCACCCGGCCGTCACGGCCGGTACCCGGGACTTGTTCCAGTTCGGCCAGGCCGATGTTTTCCGTTTTGGCAATATTTTTCACCAATGGTGAATAAAAGCGGTCGGAGCTTATTTTGGACGCAGCCGCAACTGTCTCTGTTGCCATAGAGGGTGCGGTCGTTTTTTGCGTCGCCGGGCTGCCGTTCGTCTGGCCGTTGGTGGCTGCAGCCGGTTCTGCTTTGGGGGCGGGTGTACTTACGTCGGATGGTGCTTCACCCTCGGTATTGATGAGGGCAATGGCTTGCCCCACTTCCACGACCTCGCTTTCTTCAAACAAGATTTTTGCTAACACCCCGGCCACCGGGGAAGGTACCTCTGAATCTACTTTATCAGTAGCGATTTCCAGAACAGTTTCGTCCACTTCAATGCTGTCTCCCACGTTTTTGAGCCACTTCAAAACGGTGGCCTCCATAATACTCTCGCCCATTTTGGGCATAATCAATTCTACTTGAGCCATATTTGGTTGTTTTTTGGCTGGCCACAAAAAGGCCGCTCGTTCAATAATTTTGGTTAGGTAAAATTTGGGTGGCAAAATTAACGAAAAAGGGGCGTCTGTTTTACTGGCCCTCGTTTCTTTACCAAATTTAATTTCATCGGAATGCCGCTATGTCCAGAGAAACCAATTTATTTTTACCATCATTTGCACTTCCATTAATAATATTCTTTTCATGAAATTGTTTTTCACCTTGCTCTTCGTCTGTTCCTTAGGTTTTACCCATTGCCAAACCTCTGCGCTGCCGTTTCCCTCCAGCTGGGAGGGCGAATGGACGGGCACACTGGAAATTTTTAAAGATACCGGAAAAGTGCAGGAACTCCCCATGGAATTGCACATTCTGCCCATCGACACCGCCAGTTCTCCTGCCTGGACGTGGACCATCATTTATGGCCCGGATAAAGAAAAAGGCAAACGCCCTTACGAACTCATCACCGTGGATGCCGAAAAAGGCATCTACCTGATCGACGAAAAAAACACCATCAAAATGGAAGGCTACTATCTCGGGGGGCAATTTTTCCAATGGTTCGAGGTGCAGGGCAGCCGATTGTTGACCAAAACCGAAAAGGTTGGCGATACGTTGGTTTGGGAAATCATCGTGAGCAATGACCAACCCGTCAGCACCACGGGGAACAGTTTATTCGAAGGAGAAGAAATTCCGCCGGTTCTGGCTTTTGCTGTCACTAATTTGCAACGGGCGGTTTTGCGGAAACGGCGATAGTGGGCACCACCTTAAACTTTCAATCAATATATGTGTAAATTGCCCTTGTAAGTATATCAGCCCAACCGATCAGGGTACTGGTCGTATGATCCAGGCCCGTTGGGCATTGAAATTTGCATTTCTTACTCATAGCGCTTTTGATTTATGGAGCAATATAATCTTTTAACCAAACATATCAGACTTGTTCTTCAATGGGAAACACAATGCAAAGAAATAGTTAAAGAGGCTTACCGGGTTGCATCGGCAGGAGCGGCACAGGACGCAGTCCTGCGCCAGCGGATTTTTTTATTTTAGCGTAAACAAACGGTTTCCGAATTTTTAATCATTCATAAATTCTTAAGCGAATCCACTCTGTATTCCAATTTAACATAGGAAATTAAAATATTTCGATTGCCGTCAGCGGTTTTTCCTCCGCTTTCAATATGCGCTCCAAAAGCACAGACTAAATCTGGATAATTTTCAACAGACTCTTCAAAATTTCTAAATTTCGGATTGATTCCAGTGAACCAATCAATCTTTTTTTTTCTGGTTGAATCGACATAATAGAACTCTATATCGTCAAGAGAAACGCCGCCCGAATTAGGTGAAAACTGTGTCAATAAAACACCATTGTCGGGTATTCTGTAAATCCTTCTCCTTTTGTCGTCGTACTCAACCGGGACACCATCCTTTTGATTATAAACAATTTCAACTTTACCTATATGGCCGAAAGGAATCAGGTGTACCTCTTTTTCAGGGTTGCTACAACCAAGGCAAAAAATTAAAATGCTGAACAGGAAAATCCTAAAGCGTGACATCGGCAATCATTATTTTTTATTCATGTAAGTATATCCAGTTGATTAAGAACCCCATTGATTTTTTTATTTTAGCGGAAACAAACGGTTTTCGACTATTCAATAATTCATATAATTCATATAATTCCCAAGAGAATCCGCTGGCGCAGGATGACTGAATCCAATATGATCGTTTACGTTTAAAAAATACAGTTTATCAAAAGGGTTATTTAATCCGGGTAAGAA
>JBFIJS010000518.1:0-3823 GCA_041600595.1 Saprospiraceae bacterium
AGGAAGCCCTGAGCCCCCGGTGCGGATTGTCGGGATAGTCGGAGGTAGGAAACATACAATCGCCAAAACAGCAAATGATAAAAGGATCATAATAGTACTCGTTAAAATATTCGGCGGTACCACGCTGGACTAAACCGGGTTCGATCCCGATTTCCAGAAATTTTCCCACCCGCTTGTACAGCAACAGGGAGGTATTGAGCCCCTTTATCCCGGCGCCCTGGTCGTCACTGTGCCAGGCATTGTTGATGCCGCCTTCGATGCCGAAGGAAATTTGAGCATTGATCGGAAAGTAGAGGGCCAGCATGGCCAGGGAGAGTAAAATTGATTTTTTCATCAGGTCGAATTTTAATTGTTGAAAGATGTCGGGTAAGACAGCGGCGGATCGGTTTTGGGTTGGGTGAACCGGGGCCGGATGCTTATTTTAG
Source organism: Saprospiraceae bacterium (assembly GCA_041600595.1). Lineage (GTDB taxonomy): Bacteria > Bacteroidota > Bacteroidia > Chitinophagales > Saprospiraceae > UBA6168. Next base: position 426 of record JBFIJS010000518.1, read on the forward strand.
CCCCCACATCCATCACGAGCAAAAACAATTTGACTTGAACTTTTTTACTTCTTTTTTGAAAACAGCCAAAACAACCCTGTCAGCTGTACAAAAATGGCAGGCCTTTGCCAACAGCGTCAAACCGCACGCAGGCTTCTCGGACCACAACATCCCGGAGCCGTTTGATTATACCTCCCTCGAAGCGTGGGCAGCCCACCCCGACAAAGCATCGAAAGCGAGGCTCATTCCGCCGGGTGAAAAACTGGCCACCACTCCCAAAGCGGATGTCTTTTTCCTTCATCCGACTACTTATTTTGGGCAAAACAATTGGAACCAATCGCCCGGCCTCCACCCCGCTACCGAACTTGTCGACGAAATGGTCTTACCGGCGCAGGCATCCGTCTTTAACGGTAGTTGCCGGGTGTATGCACCGCGCTACCGGCAGGGTACATTTTACGTGTTCCTTTCTACGGACAAAAATTCGGATCAGGCGCTCAACCTGGCCTTCGAAGATGTGGTCACATCCTTCCGGCATTATCTCCGGCATTTCAATCAGGGCCGTCCGTTTTTCATCGCCGGACATAGTCAGGGTTCGTTGCATGCCGTGCGTTTGCTGGAAGAGGTCATCGAGCCCGATGCGCAATTGGTCAGACAAATGGTAGCCGCTTACCCCATCGGGTTTCAGTTTCCGCAGGACAAGTTTGCGCGCACGTTGCAAAATATCCGTCCCAGCACCTCACCGACCGACCTGCACACGGTCATTGCCTGGGACACTTTCGGTGGCAACACCAATCCGAAAAACCCGGTTGACCGCAGCCGATATTTTTACCCCGATAAAAAACAATGGGAACTGCGATATAAGAAAGCCAACTTTGGCATCAACCCGCTGACCTTCAGGACGGCCTCTGGTGAAGTGCCCAAAACGAATAACCTCGGTGCCGTACACGTCGAATACGAATCGCCGTTCCGCTACACCGACTGGTGGAATCAAGAAAAAATAGGCATGAAGGCGGTTGCGCTGTCAGCGCCTTTTCAGGCAGAAGTTTCCGCCGAACTGCGCCCCAACCAGTTTGTCTATATTTCCGAACCGCCCAATCGTCAGTTTAAAACGGCAATGATGCCAGGAAAAAATTATCATAATTATGACTATTCACTTTTTTATATGAATTTTAGGAAAAATATTGCGAACCGGTTAGATGCCTATTTTGAGCAATATCATTCACCCTTAATATAAATTCGGAGCGAGTCATTCACCATTCACCATTAAAAATTCACCATTAATTAAAAATGCAAATCGTATCCGCCGCACCTTATCTTTCCCGGGAGGAGCGAAAAATGCTCCACGAAAAAAATAACTGGCTGGCCAGTTGGGAAATAATTGTGCATTGGGGTTGGATCGCTGCCGCTTTTGCCCTGGTTTATTTTTTTCCGAATATATTTACCATTATTATTTCCCTGTTCATTTTAGGTGGAAAACAACTGGCGTGCGCCATACTTATGCACGACGCCGGACATTATGCGGTATTTAAAAATAAAAAAACCAACGAAATAATCGGGCAGTGGTTTGGTGCCTATCCTATCTTCCAGGACACCCGTAAATACAGGGATTACCATTACCGGCACCATGTATCCAATGGCACGGAAGAAGACCCCGATTTATTATTGACCCGGGGCTATCCGACTTCCCGGAAAAGTATGTTCAGAAAAATATTCCGGGATCTTTCCGGACAAACAGGCATTAAAGCTTTTACAGGATTAATGATGATGCACTTCGGTTATTTACAATATAATTTAGGTGGAAAAATTGAACGGATTTCACAAAAAAACCGGACCTGGAAAGCGTTTTTTATTATTTTTTATAAAAACTTATCGGGTCCTTTATCCGCTAATTTAATGCTGTTTTTGTTGCTTTATTTTCTGGCCTCGCCGTATTTATATTTATTATGGATCGGTGCTTATTTGACAACTTTTCAATTTTCGCTCCGCATCCGGTCCATGGCCGAACATTCGATGGTTGATGATACGACCGACCCGTATAAAAACACCCGCACGACGTATGCGAATTTTTTAGAAAAAATATTATTTGCGCCCTACCACGTAAATTACCACAATGAACACCATATGCTGATGTCCGTTCCTTCTTATCATTTACCCAAATTGCATCAATTGTTGCTGGAAAGAGGTTTTTATAAAAAAGGAGTTTTGGAAAAAAATTATTGGGAGGTGGTGAAATTAGCTATAACGTCCTAGTCCGGACTTCCCAGCCTCAGAAAATTTCCACATACAAAGGGTTGCATAGTAGAATATCAATCTGGATAATAGATTATTCAAAAATGGCATTTTTCTATTTTCGTTCATGGAGGATAGGAAATGTACACGCGGCCGTTTGTGAATCAACAATCAGTTTGAGGTTAAAACTTAGGAAGTAGTTTTAAGTTCCCTCCTCAACTTATCGATTTATCATTTATATAAAACAAGCCATGTTGTTTTGTTAACAACAATAATTAAGTTAAATTTACATCCCATCTTGATTTGACATCCCCTACCTTATCATTTCTCAACCGTTCCATTGGAACATAAAAAATTACCTTATGAAAAGAACTTCTACAACTATCTTACATTCTTTCATTAAGACACGGAGCATGTTGTCATCCACTTTCGTTCTTTGCTTGTTTGGCTTGGGTCTGTCCCAACATGCCACAGGCCAATGCAATATGGGTTTCACAGGTGAATTTGATCCAGCCAACTGGACCATCATTACTAATACACTGGGCTTTTCTTTTGATGTTAATTTAGCCGAAGTAAATTTTACGCCTTCTGAAATGAAGGTAAGAGCCCTAGATACGGGAGGGTTTGATGGCACAGACCTGGATTTTCCGCTGAACGCTGGTGCTGAAATAGCCATGCCTGCGGACGGCATTTTGTCCTTTGACTATGCTTATAATGGTGCTGACCCCTTTTTTGATTGGTACTCCATAACGATAGATGGGGTCTCTTTGGCAGCAAATAATTTGTTTGCTGAATCTGGTAACATCAATATACCTGTCACTGCTGGTCAAGTTTTATTGATTGGTATTGATGATGATGGTTGCTGCTCTTTTTTATCACCATCTGAGTTATTGATTACCAATTTTAGTTTGACATCTGACTACGTAGGTAATGTCTTGTTCACTTCACAGGCACAGGTTGATGCATGGTCTTCGTGCATCAATACAATAAATGGTTCGGTTATGATTCAAGGAGCAGGCATTTTTGACCTTTCACCATTGATGAATGTGGAAACCATTACTGGAAATTTGACGATCCAATATGGGATGATGTCCAACCTAAATGGGCTACAAGGGCTGCAAACTGTAGGAGGCAGCCTCATCATGAACTTTAACCTTATGTTGTCCAGCCTTTTTGGTTTGGAAAACCTG
>JBFIJS010000519.1:0-3822 GCA_041600595.1 Saprospiraceae bacterium
GCCCCCTGATTTGCTGTAAAACACCGGGAGCGGCATTTTCCAGGTGACAGCCCGAGCCGTCTTTCCGGTGGAAAATAATTTCTCCGGCATCAACATTTGCCGTTTTGGGCAACAACCCCATGATGGCCAGCGAAGTAACCGATTTACCGGATCCGGACTCCCCGACGATTCCGAGGGTCTCCCCCTCGTGCAAACAGAAGGAAATATCATCCACCGCCTGTACCTTACCCTGATCGGTTGGAAAATGAATACTCAGTTGATTGACCTCTAAAAGAATTTGCTGTGGCATTTTGCAGAAAATACAATGATGGAAAACAAAGCTACTGTAAAAATGAAACAAGCCCTGCGATTGGACAGGCAAATACCTCCATTCGGCTATTGTAAAAAAAATCCCGAACCCTGGCAACACCAAAGTTCGGGACAGTCCTTTTTCCCATCGCTGTTATTGTTTTACCACCAGTTTGGTTTTCTGCCGTCCTCCCTCCAACTGCAGGTGGAAATAATAGGTGCCGGCGGGCAGGCCCGAACCGTCAAAACTGAATTGATGCTCGCCCCGATGCAATTTTTTATTTACCAGCACCTGCAACTCCTGTGAAGCGCCATTGAAAACACTCAGTTTAACGTGTTCGTGGCCACAGTTGAAGCGGAGATGAACCTGGTTGGAAAATGGATTTGGATATGCGATGGCCTCCAAAAACGGCGGCAGTTCCGACGTTGATGTTGACTCACAGCCTTCAATGAGCGGGATATGGGTAAACTCCGGAAACAGTATGGATTTCACATCTTCTTCCGACACCTGAAACCAATCGGTCAGTACCGAACCGTAAATATTCCTGAAATCATACTGCATTGCGATGGCATCCTGCACACCCGGGTCAGCCGGAATTTCCGGGTTGTCACCAATGAAACCAGGTGCAACGCAATTTCCAAACAATAACAACGGAGCGGCGTCACCGTGGTCAGTTCCCAAACTGTCGTTCGAGCGAATGCGGCGGCCAAATTCTGAGAAAGTCATAGTCAGCACCCGCTCGCCCAGGCCGAGCAGGTTGATGTCCTGCTGGAACAAGCCAACCGCCTCCGATAACTGACGCATCAGATTGGCGTGGATTCCGATGGCCGGGTCTCCGTCCTCCACCTGGTTGGCGTGGGTGTCAAAGCCGCCGATGCTGACGATATAAACTTTTGTTTGCAAACCACCGGCAATCAGGCGAGCCACATGCCGCAATTGATTGGCCAGGGGGTTGGCATCCGCCCCGGGATACGTTACCTGGTTGTCAGCATTTTCGGCCGCCTGCAGAATCACTTCCCCGTAAGCATTGGTCTGCTCGATGGACTGACGAAGGAACGTAAGTTCTTCTCCGTAAGGCGTCATGGGTGGCGGTGACCCCTGCAAGTCGAGCAAGGGATTAAGGCTAAACGGGTCGTTGATGGCCAGGCTGTAGTTGGTCGCAGTTCCCTGACAGGTTTGCGACACCAGCGAACCCATGGTGATGGCAAACGGGTCCGGATAATCGGCATTCGGATAGCCCGTCGGATAATCGGGAGCGTTCCCCTGGAAATAGCGCCCCAGCCACCCCGTCGTCCATTGCTCATCGGCCGGCGAACCACTCGTCCAGATATCCGTGCTGCGAAAATGCGATCGGTTTTGGTTGGGGTAGCCCACAGACTGCACCACCGACATTCTGCCATCTTCAAAAAGTCCTTTCACCTCCGGCAGGTTGGGATGGAAAGCATTATTAAACCCGACATTCAGCAGACTCGATTGCGGGATGAGGATATTGCTCCGGACATTGGCCAGTTTATCATACTGGTCGAGTGGCGTGATCGTGGACAGACCGTCGTTGCCGCCGTTCAGTTGGACGAGAACCAACACCTTGTCGTTTTCCTCGGCGATGGCCGAAAAAATAGTGGATTTGGGCATGGCCCTCATGTTCATCCCGTTGATGACCAATGGAATAGATAGCCCGGTATTGAGTAAAAATTTTCTTCTTTTCATGATAAAAAGGATTGTACGAGAGGACAGGTTCACATCAGGAATCTTCCGGCATCGGTAAACATTCCCTGCTCCACCCTCTCATTTTATTGCTTCACAACCAGCGTTTCCCAAAATTCCCCTCCCGTGTGAGCTGGAAAATTGACGGTGCAAAGGGTTTTCAATTTGGCTGATCCAAGCACGGGGTGCGGTTTTTCAAAAAACCGTGGTTGTCAGTTTTTTTAGCTTAAAGAATATTCAGGCATGCTCAGCATGGCCGTCAGCAGATTTTTCAGTTTGGAAATAACGGCCGCTTCCAGGTTGGGGTCGTCCGGGTTGTTCAAATAATCCGAATATTCCACCGTCCATTCGAAATCAGGCAGACCGGGTAACAAAATGGATTTCAACAAATCTTTTTGTTCCTGTGAAATGGGCTTCGGGTACAATATCCTGGCAAACTCGTCGATGAGACTGTTGGGGTCGGTAGGATTGTCGACAGAGGCGGCAAATTTGAGGACGTCAATTTTTGCGGAGAAATCAGCCGCCCCTACCCCTTCATTGACCATTCTGCTGGTGTAGTTCATTCTCGGAGGAAGGGTGGAAGCATTGATCCAGTTGCGGTAGTAAACCGGTTCCTGATAATAGGCCTTCCAGCCGGCTACGCTCGGAGGGTCGTAGGGTATCATTTGCATTTGCTGCAAAGGCTCGGCAACGGTGCCTTCCATCAGCCGGTAGTAAAAATTCAGATTAGACTCGTTGTACGCTACTTCGAAGGTTCTCAACAACGAAATTACCAGGTCGATCGGGTTTTTGATCATGGGCCCAATGCTCAGCGCATCAAAAAAATGCTCGCTGTTCAGCAAGGCCCGCAGCGCCGGCCGGATATTATAATCATTGTCAATCAGAATTTGAGCCATGGGCACGATCACCTCGCTTTCCACCTGATCATTGATGTCGTAATAAACAAACCAACGATAGAGCTTGCGACAGATAAAGCGGGCACATTCATCCTTTTCAAATATCACATCAATCAGGTGAGCATACTCATTTTCACCCAGGTTGGGGATGACGGTGTTGTCGAAGCGGTTGGATAATTGTTTGGTGCCCTGATCGTGCCGGAAATTGATGAAAATGCTGTCAGTAGGGTTAGTCGCCGGGTCAAGGCTGAAAAAACCACGGTTGCGCCAACCGGTCAGGACTTTGGCCATAGCAACGACATCATCTTCCGTATAATTGGTATAATCGCCGGGGCCGGCCACCGGGCCTTTTCCGATGGTGAACAATTCCAATAACTCCCGGGCATAATTTTCATTTGGTGCCACGGCCGTATTTTGATTGCCGTTGAGGTAAATAAGCATGGAGGGATCAATCGTCATTTTTTTGGCCAGTTCCCGGAAATTTCCCAGAGCATTTTCCCGAAGGGTCGTGATGTAATGATAAACGTAATTGGGGTCGCTAATTTCTGCCGTAACGAAGTGGTTGTGCCAAAACAAGGTCAGTTTTTCAATAATCGAAACGCCTGATTTTCTCCACACTTCCACCGTCCAGCCGGATAGTGACTGCCGGCGATAATTCCTGATCTGCTGGCCAAGCGCCCCGTTTTGGTAGGGCTTATCGACCCAGCTTTCTCCGATTGGAACTTCAGGGTCTTCCGGAAACCGATGATTGACGGGTTCCGGCGGCAAGGGTTGATCGGCCAGTAGCTGGTCAAGTGTTGCATCCAGGCCTACCGCAGCCGCATCTTTCATCTGCTGGTAGGTGGGTCCGAAAATGGTTCGGCGCAATAAGTGAGCGGCTTGTTCATAGCCAAAGGGACCTGTGTATGGGGCCAGACCAGATAGTGCTGTAGC
>JBFIJS010000520.1:0-3803 GCA_041600595.1 Saprospiraceae bacterium
ACAGCGCCCTGAAAAGTTCCAAATCAGGCGTCAACTGGATTGTCCGCTCCGGGAAAGACATCATCGAGATCGAAAACGGGGACGCAATCATAAAATTTGAGCGGCTGGACCTGCAGGCTGCCAGAAAGAATGATACAATCCAGATCATGCAGACCGGCGGCTATTTTTCCACCAATGAACAAATGTGGTACGGCAAAGGCGGACGGGTGACCTGGGAAAGGGTTGGCCTGGAAAGCAACGTTTTTGTGGAACTGGACACCTATGTGGTGGACGTAAAAAGGAGTATTTACACGGCCGAAAATGTTACCATGCACTATCCCCTTTATTTCGGCAACGAACGGGTCGAGGGAAGTTTTAGTGACAAACTGGTCGTTCAGAATGAGGCGACGGAAGGGTCTTACCCGCGATTTGAATCCAAAGCATCTTCGCTCGATATCAAGAACATTGGGGAGGGTGTCAATTACCGGGGCGGGTTCCGTCTCCACGGTACAACGGTTTACGGAGTAGGCACCTCCGACAATCCTTCGATGGTGACCTTGTACAACAAGCGGGGGAGCCTCGTTTACAGAGGCCTTTCTGACTTATTTACCATCAAACGGGAAGAACGGATTGTTGGAGAAAGAGTTGAATCGACCCTTTACTTCGGCAAGGACTCAATATATCATCCATCGGTCAACGTTCGATTTGAAATTCCGGATAAAAAACTACAATTGACCAGAGGACAGCGTGGTTCCGACCGAAACCCATTTACCAACTCGCTGCACCAAATGAATATCATCTCCGACCGGATGGAATACCTGGTGGAATCGGATAGTATTTTTATTGGTAAAAAAAGCATTGGTTTTGCCAAAAGTGTTACCCCCAGCGTTTTCGAATCACTCAAATTCTTTGAGGAAGGAGACTACCGCCGTCTGCAGAACATCTCCACCACGAACCCCATTGCCCTGATGAAAGTGGCCTACCTGGAGGTGGGCGACCGGGTACTTGATGCCGATTACCTCGCCAAAAAGCTGAACCCCAAATATTCCGTAGAAAACATCAACTCGCTGCTGTACGACCTCGTAGCAAAAGGTTTTATCAACTACGATTCCGAAAATCAGCAAGTGGAACTAAAGGATAAGATCTTCCATTACGCCGACGCCAGCCAGAAAAAGGTGGACTTTGACAATTTGCGGATCACCTCCGAGACCGACGAGACCAATGCTGTTATGAGCTTACAGGATAACTCCATCAGGGTCAGAGGAGTACAAAACGTAGAGTTCAGTCAGGCGCAAAAGGTTGGCGTCAAACCCTTTGACAATGAGGTCACTATCAAAGATAACCGGGACCTGGACTTTAGCGGTAAATTGTTTTCCGGCTTTACCGTTGCGACCGGAAAAGACTTTCACTTTTCCTACAACAAATACGACATTGCCCTCGACTCGGTCGATTATTTCGACATCTACATCCCGACCGGCAATGTCACCAAAGAAGGGCAGCAAGAGGCTTATGGATTGGGTTCGAGAATAGAGAACCTGAGTGGCGTCCTGTTGATCGATGCACCTTCCAATAAGTCCGGAAACGAGAATATTGAGCTTTTTCCGTCTTTGCAAAGCAAGACGAATTCTTATGTTTATTATGAAAATGAGGCCATTCAAAAAGGCGTTTACCTGCGGGATTCCTTCTACTTCCAGCTAAATCCTTTCAGTTTCAACAGCCTCGACCGGTTTGGACCGGCGGATGTCCAATTTAAAGGAAAAATGTTTTCCGCCGATATCTTTCCCGTTTTTGATGAGACCCTGGTGATCAAAGAGGACTCCTCTCTGGGTTTTTTCACCAAAACCCCTTCAGCCGGGTTTCCGGCTTACCAGGGAAAAGGCTCTTATGTCGGCACCATCGATCTGAGTAACCGGGGCTTCAAAGGCCAGGGATTTCTGACTTACCTCGGCGCCAGTCTTGAATCGAATGACTTGATCTTCCGGCCAAAACAGCTGGTTGGCAGTGCTGAGCGATTCGACCTGGAGGAGGACCGGAGCGGCGAGGTGGAAGTACCGCAGGTAAGAGGTTATGATATTACCATGGACTGGAGGCCCTATAAAGACAGCATGTACATCAAATCGGAGGGTTCTCCTTTCGAACTGTTCCAGGAAGGCAGACACAAATTGGAGGGTACTCTCATCCTTACCCCCGGCGGATTGAAAGGATTCGGGCTTTTTGACTGGGATAAAGCCAATATGACTTCAAAGATGTTCAGTTTTGGGGCCCACTCGGCCTGGTCAGATACCACTAACCTCAAAATCAAAGCGTTCGACGCCGATGCCATTGCCCTCTCTACCAACAACCTGAACGGCCGGGTGGACTTTGATGAACAGATCGGAAATTTCAAAGCCAATGCCGACTTCCTGACCACGACCCTGCCTTACAACCAGTACGAAACCTCCTTCAATAAATTCGACTGGGATATGAAGGAAGAAACGGTCACCTTCAAAGTGGATGAGGGGAAAACCGGGAGCTTTTTGTCCATTCACCCCGATCAGGATTCTCTGCGCTTCAATGGTACGGCAGCTCTGTATGATCTGAAAAGTAATGTTTTGAAAATTGGTGGTGTGCCATACATCATCACCTCCGACGCCTTTGTCTATCCCGAAACAGGCGACATTGAAATATCACCGGGTGCCGTCATGTCGGAGCTGACCAATGCAAAGATCATAGCCGATACGCTTTCCAAATACCACGTTATCAACAAGGCAACTGTCAACATTCTCGGCCGGAAAGAATACCGGGCGAGTGGATATTACGAATACAATATCGGTGACAAAAAGCAGGAAATTGAATTCAAGGAAATCATCGGCACCAGAATCGGCAAAGGAAAACGAAGTGAAAAAAGAACGGTGACCCGGGCCAAAGGCGATATAAATATTCGTGACCAGTTTTACATTGACCACAAAACTTTATTTCAGGGAACCATCAACCTGAATGCCGACCAACCCAACCTTGGATTCGATGGCTTCGCCAAAATGGAGTCGAAGACCCTGCCGGCGGTTCATTGGTTTTCCATTCAGTGCGAAGGGGATAAAAATGACCTGGCCATCAACTATAAGACCCCATTAAACCCGGAAGGCGAAAGTCTGCACGTCGGCCTTTTTCTCAGCAAAGAAACCGCCTCCATGTACCCCACGGTGCTCATGCCCAAATATTTCCGCAAAGACCGCCCGATCCTTGACGTCAATGGATTCATGCAGTACGACGAGAAAAGGGATATTTTTTCCTTTGGTGACTCGCTGCGTATTTTCGGAACTGAAAAAGAATTCAGGGGGAATTTGCTGACGTACAATAACACCAGGGGAGAATTGGCGATGGAAGGTAAATTGCAGCTGGGAAGCGGCCTCAAACACGTCAAAGTGGAGGCTGCCGGAAAAGTCAATACCATGTTCGGCGAAATGGTGGTTGATACCCTGCTGGGAGTCTCAGCCATGAATTCGAAAACCTCCATCGAAGCGCTGTTGGGAATGAAAGTCATCATTCCCGATAACCTGCTAAAAATCATGGTCAATGATTTTAAGGCCAGTTCTTTCGACGCCACACCGATTATCTACACCTCCGATTTGAATTTCTATAAAATGGCCGCCGAGAACTTCTTCCCCAAAAGCGAGGAAATGGACAAAGCCATTTACGGACTGGCCCTGGGTTCATTTGCCATTCCCAAAAAACAGAACGAATACACCTTCTTATTTGGTAAAACACCAATGATCTGGGACGTTGATTATCAATCATTTGTGTCAACTCAGGAGAAGTTGCCCCTCATCAGCGTGAACGGTGAGCCC
>JBFIJS010000521.1:0-3800 GCA_041600595.1 Saprospiraceae bacterium
GATAGGCTTGATAGAAGGAATGGAGGCTAACATTTTTTCTTTGTCGGCTGCCATTTTTTCTATTTCATCCAATGATTTGGATTGAATCACCATCTGGCGCTTCAGCTTTTCAGCTTTTTGCCGGAGTTGGGCCATCATTTTGCCCGATTGCCGGAAATTCTGTAATTCGGCAAAAGGCTCATGACCACCGACCCCACCTTCCCAGATGTTCTCATCGATCGGGTCCATTTCCAGTACCATCCGGTGTACCCAGCGGTCGCGCTCCTGGATATTTTCCAGGGTATTGGACATGTGATTGACCAATTCCTGCATTTCCAGGTTCTCGGAAACGAGCTGGGCAATTTCATCGTTTTTTAGCTTGACTTGTGGAGAAGGGAAAAAACGCCAGAGTAAAGAACCGAAAAGGATACCTGAAATGATGACAGCGGAGGCAATTCCAAAAAACCGGCCTGCTTTTTCTTTCGGAGTAAGTTTGACCTTTTCGTACTGGAGTGTTTGTTTGTTATAGAAGTATTTTTCTCGTCTCATATTGTTCTGTTGTTAGCCAATAACCTAACTTTGCCGCCTTTCCGAACGACCGCCAAAAGTGGGGGAAGTTGCAAGTGCGGACGGGTTAGGGGGTTTCCCTCTTTAATCTGTGAATAAAAATGTTCACGTGTTTTATGGACTAAGACGAACGATTTGTTTGTTTCTAAGAACTTGATTTAATCGCAAAAACCTTTATTAGTTATCAGTAAGAAGAAATTTTCTCTTATTTAGTTTGCTTGTCTCGCATGTCTTATGGTCCCGTTTTTCAAACGGTGTTCTCTCCTAAGCAGCGGCAAAGATGGAAAAATATTTCCTAACCACGAAAATATGTTGATAACTTTTCACCCGTCCGGACGTAAAAGACAAGGGTGATTCTCCCTTAAGCACTGTTTTTCTATATTTTAAGCATGGATTAAAAAATCATTTGTTAATTTATGATATTTAAATATCTGAAAAAATCGCCCTTTTTGGCCGAAATAATCTTCCAAATTTCCCCCAAAATGCCAAATAATTGAACATCATTTATATATGACTGCCACAGAAATACGACGCACTTTCCTCGATTTTTTTCAATCGAAGCAACATAAAATTGTTCCCTCCGCACCGATTGTGAACAAGGACGACCCTACGCTTATGTTCACCAACGCGGGGATGAACCAATTCAAGGATTTCTTTTTGGGAAATGCCGTACCGGACAACCGGCGCATTGCAGATACCCAAAAATGCCTGCGGGTATCCGGCAAACACAATGACCTGGAGGAAGTCGGTCGGGACGGAACGCACCACACCATGTTCGAGATGCTCGGCAACTGGTCCGTTGGTGACTATTTTAAAAAGGAGGCCATCGAGTGGTCGTGGGAACTGCTGACCAAGGTCTATGGCCTGCCTGCCGATCGGCTTTACGCGACTGTTTTTGAAGGTGATGCCTCGGAAAACCTTGAACCGGACGAAGAAGCCCGGGAATTTTGGCGCAACTGGATGCCCGACAACCACATCATCAACGGTAATAAAAAGGATAATTTCTGGGAAATGGGGGACCAGGGACCCTGTGGCCCTTGCTCTGAAATCCACATTGATATGCGGCCCGATGCCGAACGAGCCAAAGTGGACGGAGCCTCTCTGGTCAACAAAGACCATCCCATGGTGATCGAAATCTGGAACAATGTATTTATCCAGTTCAACCGGAAAGCGGATGGTTCGCTGGAAAGTCTGCCGGAAAAACACGTCGATACCGGCATGGGCTTCGAACGGCTGACCATGGTCATGCAAGGCAAGGTTTACAGCTACGATACAGACATCTTTACACCAATAATCCAACAGGTAGAAAAGGTCAGTGGTATCAAATACACGGGCAAATATCCCGATGACCCCGCAGCACGACCGCCGGCCCATATGATGTCCGACATTGCTATGCGGGTGGTGGCCGACCACGTGCGGGCGGTGACCTTTACCATCGCCGACGGGCAACTGCCGGGAAACAGCGGTGCCGGATACGTTATCCGCCGGATTCTTCGCCGTGCGGTACGCTACTATTATTCCTTTTTGAACCTGAAAGAACCTTTCCTGCACACCCTCGTGCCGCTATTGGCAGATATGTTTGCGGATGTGTTCCCGGAAGTAAAAGCCCAGCAGGAGCAATTGTCGAAAATTATTCAAGGAGAAGAGAAAGCCTTTTTGAACACCCTGGAAACGGGCCTCAAGCGTTTTGCCGAGCTCAAAGTGACAGATGGTACCATCAACGGTGAGGATGCCTTTGAGCTGTACGATACATTTGGTTTTCCCATCGATCTGACTCGCCTGATGGCGGAGGAGAACGGCTGGAAAGTTGATGAAAAGGGTTTTGAAAAATCCATGCAAGCCCAAAAAGACCGGGCCCGCTCCGCCGCGGCCAAAGAAACCAGCGATTGGCAAACATTTGCCGAAGGCGAAGTCGAATTCGTCGGTTACGACGACTTGACCGTCACCGACGCAAAAGTCCTGCGCTTTCGCACGGTCACAACCAAAAAGACCAGGCGCTTCGAAGTGGTGCTGAACAAAACACCTTTCTATGCGGAAAGCGGTGGGCAGCACGGTGACAAAGGCTGGCTCACTTTCGGCGACGAGCAGGTGCAGGTGTTGGATACACAGAAGGAAAATGACCTGATCATTCATGTTTTGGATAAATTGCCGGGCGACCTCTCCGTCAAGGTGGAGGCGAAGGTAAATGCAGCCAAACGCCAGGCTACTTCCAGCAACCACTCCGCCGTTCACCTGATGCACGCGGCATTGCACAACATTCTCGGACAAAATGCCCTGCAAAAAGGGCAGGATGTCGATGATAAGCGTCTTCGTTTCGATTTCTCTCATTTTCAGAAAGTTACGGATGAAGAACTGCGTTCCATAGAGCAGACGGTCAACGAAAAGATCCGACAGAATATTCAGCTGGAAGAGGTGCGCCACATGCCCATCGAGGATGCGAAAAAACTCGGGGCCATGATGCTTTTCGGTGAAAAATACGGTGAGACTGTCCGGGTAGTCACTTTTGATAAAAACTTCAGCCAGGAGCTCTGTGGTGGAACCCATGTGCAGGCCACCGGTGAGATCGGCCTGTTTAAAATACTCAGCGAATCGGGCGTTGCTGCTGGTATTCGCCGTATCGAGGCGGTTACCGCTAACCACGCAGAAGCCTATCTGCTGTCGCAGCTCAACCAGTTGGAAGAGGTGAAAGCTGCCCTCAAAAATGTGCAGGATCCGGTAAAGGCCGTTCTTTCATTGCAGGAAGAAAACAAGCAGCTGAAGAAACAGGTCGAGCAATTGCTGGCGGCCCAGGCCGGAGCGCTGAAAGGCCAGTTGAAAGGCCAGGTTGAACAGATCAACGGTGTCAACTTCCTGGCTGCCAAATTGCCTCTGCAAGATGCCAACGCCATTAAAACGCTGGCCTACAATCTGGAAGCCGAGCTCGGCAATGCCTGCCTGGTGTTTGCGGCTGACCTCGGGGAAAAACCACTCATCACCATCCGTATCAGCGAGTCTTTGACGGATAAATTGAACGCCGGCAACATGGTGCGGGAATTGGCCCGGGAGATCAAAGGCGGCGGCGGCGGTCAGGCGTTTTTCGCTACGGCCGGCGGCAAGGATGTGAGTGGGCTGGATCGGGTAGTGGCGAAAGCCAAAGAATTGATTTGAGGTGTCTTTAAAGACCTTTCAATAAATGAGCGATCACCGGACAATTTTGCCCGGTGATCGCTTTTTTTTGCCTATTAACTCATGTTACGCAACGGGCAAAAAAATTA
>JBFIJS010000522.1:0-3794 GCA_041600595.1 Saprospiraceae bacterium
ACCCCTCACAGTCACGCACTGTGAGGGGTTTGGTTATTTCCTCACACTGGTATGGTCGGCAACAATTTTCCAGTCCCCTTTTATTTTCCGCCAAATCAATAAAAAATGGCCACCCGGCTGGTCGTTCTCCCTTTGCAAATCCCAGCTACCGGTCAGGCTGGCCACTTTTCTGCTGTGCAGCGTGAGGTCTTTTATGGCAAATGTCAGCTGGCCCATAGTGGCCTGATCGGGGTAGGATTTTTTGTACCTTGCGATGGTTTGGTCCCAGCCCCGGGTAATCCCGTTGGCACAGCCAAACTGCAAGTCTTCTGATTTCCAGTAGGCTTCCATAAAGGCATCGATATCGCCGTTGTTCCAATCGATTTGTTGCTGGTATAAAATTGATTTTATTTTTTCAAGTTGCCGGGACTTCTTTTGCGCAGAGACGTCTGCCACTCCGATCAACAATAAAATAAACAACAGGGTAACTGGCTTTTTCATGTTTTTTTTTGAAATAAAAATACGGTTATGGTTCCATTATTCGCCCGACGAAAATACAGACTTATTCATTAAGCCCGGTCATTTTGTAAAACAGGACTGCCTGCGCCCCCCCCCATGCATTTGTATGCAGCGAGCTCACCTGCCAGTCTGATGATTTTTATCACTTCACCCGATAAAACAAAGGGTTAAATTACCGTTGCGCAGGAGTTCATTAGTCAAAAAAAAACGATAATTATTCTGTGCTTTTGCCAACAGAAAAATACAGCCGCCAAAAATTAAGGGTACCAAAACATTGCAATTAAGCTGGAGAATAATTAATTTTTATTCCCTGTTTAGTTGCCGTAACGATCTATCCAAATGCTTTTTAAAATCAGCAAACAATGAACAACGACGCCTACCGCATTCTGAGATTCTACACTTATCTATTGTTTTTTATTGTGCTCATTTTTTTCCTGTTGTACGAAGGTCGGATGTTGTTCATTCCTTTAAGTTTTGGTTTTTTAATCAGCTTTATTTTATACCCGATCTGCCGGCGGATGGAGAAAGCCCTGGGCCGGATCGGCAGCATTACCGTTTGCCTGGTTATATTATTTTTATTTGGTTTTTTAATACTCCAATTGCTCGGTAAAAGTTTTTTATTTCTGCAACAACAGTTCACCGGAGCCGAAGAGAAAATTACCAGCCGACTGGCTGATATTGTGTATTATGCAGAACAGCTTTTGGGCATCGAAGCAGACCAAGAGAAAGACCTGATGCAGCAATTATCCGAGAGCCTGATCAAGGATATTTTCCCTCTGATATGGGACACCATTTTTATGTCTGCCACTTCCCTGACCGTTATTCTCATCGTCCCCATTTTCGTGGCGTTGATTCTTTATTACCGGGAGTTACTGGTAAAATTTGTTTTGGCCGTTGTGCCGGAAAAGCACGTGTCTGGTTTTAAAAAATCTATTTCCGAACTGGCCGCGACCTATTATCATTTTGCCAAAGGCATGGTACTGGTTTATCTGATCGTCGGCATTTTAAATAGTGCCGGTTTTTTGGCTATCGGCCTGCCCAATGCCGTGTACCTCGGCGGGATGGCTGCCTTACTGACATTTTTTCCCTACGTCGGCATTATGATTGGCGGTTTGGCAGCGGTCATTGTGGCCTGGACAACTTTCGACGCCGTCTGGTATCCCATTGCGGTGGTGGTGATTTTAGGCGTGGTTCAATACCTGGAAGCCAATGTAATTTTCCCCCTGGCGGTGGGGCACCAGCTCAAAATCAACCCGTTGGCCACTTTTATTTCCATCATTGTCGGGGGTATTGTCTGGGGAGGTGCCGGGATGATTCTTTTTGTGTTGTTTGTTGCCATGCTCAAAATCCTTTCCGAGCATATTGAAGAATTGCGGCCGCTCGCCATTTTGATCGGCGAAGAAGAAAGCAAGGATAAAAAGCGCTGGTGGGGGAAGAAAGAAAGCACCCCAGACAAGGGTTAAATATCAAAATGGGGGAAATGCCATTCCTTTTGAGTCACCTGTACTACGGCACAAACCTCTGGGAATCGCCAAGGAACTGAATTTGCCTGGTTCTCTTTTTACAAATCTTTATAATCAAATAAAAGAACTAACTATGACTACCCAAATCCGTAAAATTGAATATTACAATGTCACGATCAAAGACCAACCCGGCGAAGCCTTGAAGGTCTTTGCTTATTTAAAAGACCTGGGTGTTAACATGCAGGCTTTTGCCGCCATTCCGATGGGCCCCAACACCATGGTACTAACCGTTTTTCCGGACAATCCTGCCCGATTGTCAGCAGAAATGCGCTACGCCGGACAGCAACTCGATGGGCCTTATGCAGCCATTTTGGTACAAGGGGCAGATGAAATCGGGGCGCTGACAGGGATCCATCAAAAACTGAGTGAGGCTGGTGTAAATGTTTCGGCGGCTAACGGCATCTCGGATGGGAAAGGAGGGTTTGGATATATTATTTATATCCGGTCGGATGAATTTGAAAAGGCCGCAAAAGCACTGTCGCTGTAAACGCTGCTTCTACCCCTTCAATTGGCAGTAGCCTGACCCTCAACAGGTTGCTAAACCCAAAAAACGTTTTCTGGCATTGGTGTTAATTACACTAATGAATGACTTTTCTGGCAGCTGGACTGCTAAAAGAATTCTCAAGGTAAAACCTGGCTGACTCGTTTTTACCTCGAGAATTCCTTGTAGAGCACGTCCGTAACTTTCCAGGGAGCATTTTTCTGAATATGTACTTTAGAAAACCGGCACCTCAAAGTATTAAATTTCACAACACTGATAAGCTGCGCTTTGCATCATTTCGGACAAAAGAAAAAATGATTGCCGCAGGTCTTCATAAAGTGCATGGTGCAGCCATTGGCCGCTTCGATGCGGAAGGCTTTGGTATCATCATCCAACACGACATCGAGGCTGGCATAGACCGTTTGGTGGCCTTTGCCAAATCCCATGTAGCCGACGGTGCCCCGGTCAACAGTTACACTGGAAAACATGCCGGCGGTAGCATCTGCGAAGCCATTGGCATATCCCATCTGTTTGAACAAACGATCCAGAAAGAGCTTGTCCGTTCGGCTGATGGCATAGCGATCTTTTAGTTTATTGTAAAAACCGGTAGCATCCAGGCTATGGGAATTCCCGAATTCAGGATAGGTTCCCAACTTCCGTAGCGACTTCACGTCCCTCGTAGCAATATCCGCAAACATACCTCTTGAGAACGCTCCACAATCACAAGCTTTTGTCACGGCCGGAGGCACGACGGCTTTCCCGTCCGTACCACCGGCTCCGTTGCCTGTGGCACCACCCGAAGTGTTACCTTCATTCGTTGACTCACCGGAGGAGGTGCCTGTAGAGCCCTGACCATCAGAGGTACCTGTATCTTCTCCACCTGCGGGAGGCGTTTCGTTTTTGGCGCCGGGCAGGTCTCCTGCCGGGGTTTCTATTTTGGTATTGTCGCTCATAGAAGCACCACCGCAGCCTGCACAACCATTGGTATTCATCAGCCACCAGGCCAGCCCCAAAGCCAGTAGGATCGGCAGCAGCCACCACCAGTTGAACCCTCCGGACTTTTCCACCACGGGTAAAGGTGTTAGCGGTGGAACCGGTGCTGTCACATTGGTCTTGGAACTGGCAGCAGCACCAGCGGCAGCAGCACCAGCGGCGGCGGCACCAGCAACGGTGGAACCAGCACCCGCCGCTGCTCCGGTCGTTCCCGCAGTGGCGGCAATAGCCCCCGCGGTAGCTGCTGCTGCACCAATGGGTGGGAAAACAGCTCCAGCTGCTCTCTCCTGCAAACAAGT
>JBFIJS010000523.1:0-3773 GCA_041600595.1 Saprospiraceae bacterium
GTTTTTTAAAAAATGCGGACAAGAATAAACAGACAGACAGTTTTCATAATAAAGAACATTCTTTCAGGGATAATTTTTTTTTGATAAGAAATTTTTAACTGAGTATAATTTGAAAAACCCAGCCAAGCTCACTTACCAGATTTACCCCCACCTTTTGTTAAATTTCTCTTAACAAGTCGCACGGGTTGTTTCATCCGGTTCAAAAAAACATCCCGTCAGCCGATGTTAATGATCAACGGCATTTCACATCTCCCGGCGTAATTGTAATTTTCCGTTGAACAAACAACCTTTTTTTATGAAAAACCTGATGTTAAAAAATAAGCTAACCTGGTCATTAGTGGCCTTCTCGTTCATCACCCTGCTCGCAAGTTTTACCTATACCTACGAAATCGGCCCCAATAAAGGTTGGTATGCCAGTTTTGGCAATCAGTCTGAGCAAACACTTACAAACCAACTCAACATGACATTTAACTACGACCAAGCCTGGCTGGAAATTTCCGCCCTGGAAAAAGAAGGGATGCTCAAATCCGCTTTGGAAAAAGTAATGGTATTACTCGAACATGCCCGTTCGGACGGTGAGCACGCACATTTCATTAAAGCCCTGATCTTCAAAGGAAAATTTGACAGTGAATTGCAGGAAGATGGCTACTCCAAAGCCATTTTACAACTAACAGCGGAAATGGAAAAAGCCGGATTTCCGGTGAAACCGGTGCTACAATCCATGTTGGCGGAGATGTATGATAATTACTTGCGTCAAAACCGGTGGATGATCCAAAACCGAACCCAGACCATTGCCTTTGATAATAGTGACATAAAAACCTGGACCATTGAACAGCTACTGGATGCCAGCAGCCGTTATTTCTGGGCTTCTCTGGAACCGGAGGCATTGAAAACCACCCCCATTGATTCGTTCAGGTTACTGCTCGTGGAGGGTGAAAATGACGACAATCTCCGCCCTACCCTGTACGATTTTTTGGCCCACCGGGCTATTGATTTTTTCTCCAATGAAAGAACCTACCTTTCTCAGCCTGCTTATAAATTTGACATCGAAGACCCTTTGGCATTTGCTCCGGTGGCTGATTTTGTAAAATGGAACATCAATACCCGGGATACCACCTCGCAGAAATACCAGACCCTGCTGCTCTTTCAGGAATTGCTGCAGTTTCACAATAAAGGGGCACGCCTGCCGTCTTCGGCCCTGCTTGATGCCAATCTGAAACGGCTCAATTTTGTTTATAACAACTTTCTGGGCTCAGACAAAGAAAAACTGTACGAAACCGCTCTGCTGCAACTGAAAACCCAATATGAGGCCAGCACATCGGTCGCTGATGTCAATGCTGCCCTCGCCCAGCTGTATTTCACAAATGGCAGTCAGTACAAAGTGCCGGCATTTGGAACCGAAGACCAGGACGACCGGAAATGGTTGCTGAAAAAAGCCCACGATCTTTGCCGGCAAACGGTTGAAGATTTTCCCAACACCGTCGGAGCCACCACCTGCCACCGTCTCCTCAATCAAATTCTGCAAAGAGATTTCTCGCTATCGACAGAAATGGTTAACCTGCCCAACCAGCCTTTTCTGGCCAAAATGACCTATCGCAACCTCTCGGAGGTTCATCTTAAAGCCGTTCGGCTGACCCGCAAACAGATGGAGGAATTCCAAAATCTGCAAAATGAAAGGAACTGGCAGAAACTTGCCGTTGCGTTCCTCAACCGCTGCGAAACCAAGAATAAATGGAGTGTCAAATTGCCCGACGAAGGCGACTTCCACCAACACACGATTGAGTTGAAAATAGATGCCTTGCCCTTGGGTAACTACGTCATTATGCTATCAGAAAACAGCAACTTTTCCGAAGAAGAGGGGGCTGTCGGATACCTGGAAACGAAAGTTTCCAGAATTGGCTATTGGGAGCGCAGAGGGCGAAATGGCGAAATTTCATTTGTGGTTTTCGACCGCCAAACTGGTGCGCCAATAAAAGGAGCCACCGTCGAATTCTGGGCCGAACTTTACAACTCGGTTCAGCGGAAATACGAACAGAAAAAGAAAGCCACCAAAACGACCGATGTCAATGGCCTGGTCCAACCTGACTACCCCAAAAGCCGGGATCGTAATTTTAAAATCTCGATCCAATACGGTGAAGATGAATTATTTACCGACAACAGCTTCTACAATAACTTTTACAAAAGTGAGAACCGCCCCTACCAGCAAACGGTGTTCTTCCTCGACCGGGGTATTTACCGCCCGGGGCAAACCATCTATTTCAAAGGTATTGCCATGAACTTTGATTCGCAGCGGATGCCTGCCGTTTTGTCAAATGAAAAAGTGACCGTAACCCTGCGGGATGCCAACTACCAGGAGGCCACAAAGCTCGAACTAAGAAGCAACGAGTTCGGTACTTTTAGCGGGCAGTTTGTGGCCCCCCGCGGTGGTCTGCTGGGCAATATGCAATTGGTTTCCAGCATTGGCGGCAACGGCCATTCTTTCCGGGTAGAAGAATACAAACGGCCTAAGTTTGAAGTCACCTTTGAGCCCGTTGATCAAAGTTATCGCATCGGGGATACGGTGAAGGTGACAGGAAAAGCCATGGCCTATGCCGGTAATCAAATTGACGGAGCTGCCGTTTCCTGGCGAGTAGTTCGGGAAAGCCGATTCCCCTGGTATGGTGGATTTTTCCGATGGTTCCCCCGGGATGGAGAGACCATGGAAATAGCCCACGGTGTTGCCTCTACCGACGAAAATGGCCGGTTCCAGATTGATTTCACAGCTATTCCTGACCGTACGATTCCGGCCGCAAACAAGCCGGAATTTGTTTACAAAGTTTACGCTGACGTCACCGATATCACCGGTGAGACTCAGAGCGGTGAATTTTCCGTCCGGGTTGGGTACATCTCTATGCAACTGGATATCCCGATTGGTCAGCAGGTCAATGTGAAGGATTTTCAGCAATTGAAACTGGTTACCAAAAACCTGAACGGGGAATTTGAACCGGCAACGGGCACCATTCAGATCGACCTGTTAAAAGCTCCTGACCAGCTCTACCTGGACCGTTATTGGGAGCCGACCGATCAGCGGCAGTTAACCGAAGCGGCTTTTAAAAAGCAATTCCCGCATTTTGCCTGGAAAAATGAAGATCAACCCGACCACTGGCCGGTGGCGAACAATATGTTGCAGGAAAATTTTGATACCGAAAAGTCAGATGAGATTGTTTTACCAAAAAGAAAATGGCAGCCGGGCATGTATCTCATCACGATAAATACCCAAGACCGGTTTGGTGAAAAATTGGAGTATAAGACCTACGTCAACCTGTTTGACTTGCAAAGCAACACGATTTCCTCTCCCGGGATGGTCTGGCATTTCTCCGAAGATAAAAACTATGAGCCCGGATCAACTGTCCGCAGTTTTTTTGGAACCAGTCGGCAACAGCAGCCAGTCTTCGTGGAATATGAAAAAGACGGTGAAGTGCTGGAAAGTAAATGGCTGACTGTTAAAGGATTGACTTCTGATCAGTTTAGCATTACTGAAACCCACCGGGGAAATATTTACTGCACGTATTCTTACGCTGGCATGAACCGGGCAGCCAGCGCTACCCAAACCATTCTGGTGCCCTGGAGCAATAAAGAACTGACCATCGAATACGGCACGTTCAGAGACAAACTCAAGCCCGGACAAGAAGAAGAATGGGTCATCAAAATCAAAGGGCCCAAAGGCGATAAGGTCACCGCAGAAATGGTAGCCGGCATGTACGACGCCTCCCTGGACGCCTTTGCTCCGAACA
>JBFIJS010000524.1:0-3770 GCA_041600595.1 Saprospiraceae bacterium
ACTTTTTACCATGGGTTTTAAGCTCTGCTGCCAATCAGGACTCCCTGGCCGCGGCTGCCTCGAAGGGCCTTGACGACCGGAACAATATGGAACAGATTGTAGTGAAAAATCCAATTCCCGGTAACTACACCCTGCGTATAGATGGTAAAACATTGCCATTTGGTCAGACGGCCTATTTTGTGGTCTGGGTATTCCTGACTTCTGAAATAACATTAACCAGCCCGACCGGCGGAGAATCATTCGAGCCAAACGACACGATTCGTATCACCTGGGATGCTATGGATACAGGCCAGAATATTTTATTGTCCTACTCCAAAAACGGTGGTGCGAGCTTTTTGCCAATCGCTTCCGTCCCGGACTCAAAAAGCTTTTATGACTGGTATCTGCCTGCTGATATGGTGGCTGCGAACCTGATTTTGAAAATCAAACGGAACAATGCCGTTGAAGAGGATATGACCCAAGCCCCGGTTTCAATAGCATCGCGTCCCAAAAATTTACAAGTCATACAAGCATGCCCCGATTTTATAAAAATAACCTGGGATGCCGTGGCATTTACACCGACGACTTCTGACGTCCATTATGATATTTATTTACTTGGAGAGCAATACATGGAACTGATTGGCACCACCACCGGTACGGAGTACGATATCCCTACCATCTTTCAAGATCCGACCCAAGATCACTGGTTGGCAGTTCGGGCACGGGGACCTAACAATATTGTCAGTGAAAGGACCAACGCCATCCGATATCAGGGAGGTTTATTCAATTGTCCGCTCCAGAACGACCTTGCGCTGGTAGAAATAATTGCACCAGATAATGGTCTGATATTCGGTTGTGGCAGTACCAATATGACCGTTTCTGCTTCTTACAAAAACAATGGATCTTCCCCACAATCCAATATTAAACTGAGCTATCAATTAAATAATTTACTGCCAGTAGTTGAGACTATACCCGGTACCATTCTGCCGGGGCAAACGAAAATTTATACATTTAATTCGCCTTTATCGGTTGTGGGCTCCGCAAAAATGACTTTAAAAGTAAGCACGAATTTAGCAGCGGATGCAGCAGCATTTAATGATAGTCGGGAAGTCGATTTTTGCGTTGCTTTATTTTCCGGAAACGGACAACCGACTGATTACCTGGAAGATCTGGAAGGAGATGTTTTTCCCCCTCCTTTTTATGCACTAAATAATCCTGATGGTAATATAACCTGGGAAAAAAGAAATGTCATGGGCATTCAAAATGAATGGACAAATGCTTTTTACATCAATAATTATTCTTATTCCGATATCGGGCAAAAAGATGCATTTATGGTACTGCCGGTAGACCTGACAAATACCAGCAACGCCACTTTGTATTTTGACGTAGCTTATGCCCGATACAATGCCAATTATTCAGACTCATTATTGGTAGAAATTTCGACAGACTGCGGTCAAACATTTAATAAAGTTATTTTTGAAAAAAGTGGAACAACATTGGCAACGGCACCGGATCATAACCAATTATTTTTACCCGCTTCCAAAGATGAGTGGCGCCAGGAAAAAATTCCGTTGAGCGAATATACCGGCCAATCCATTGTCTTAAAATTTATCAACATAACCGGATACGGTAACTCTCTCTTTATCGACAATATAAAGGTCTTGGATACTGGTCTGCCAACGGCAAATTTCACTTCATCTGCTACTGAAATATGCACTGGTGAATCCATTATTTTCACAAATAATTCTATTGGTACAGACCTTAGTTATCACTGGAATTTTGGCAATAATGCCCAACCGGCACAGGCATTTGATGGAGGACCGGTGGAGGTGGTTTACGCCGGGCCGGGCACATATACTGCGGTTTTATCAGTATCCAATCAAAGTGGGGTGAGTTCATTTTCTCAGATTATCAAGGTGAAAAGCCTGCCGGCGCCGTCGTTTGGGTACCAGTTAAGCGGCCGGCAGGTCAGTTTTGTCAACCAATCCCAACACGCAGAATCCTATCTGTGGGATTTTGGTGACGGCAACTACAGCAGCCAGGAATCTCCGGTGCATGAATACCTCTCGTCCGGCACTTTTGACGTTTTCCTGCAAGCCAAGAATACCTGTGGAACCACTCTGAGCGATCCGGCAATAATCGATTTAATTGTCAATGGAATTGCTTCGGATCAAGTGCCGGTGCATGCTGTCATTTTTCCAAATCCGAATAATGGTAATTTTAAATTAGTATTCGAAGCCCAGACGCAGGAGCCTTTTACGATCGAAATAAAAAATATGCATGCCCAGACTTTATTTGTGAAAAATATGGAAATGCAAATTGGTCGTAACGAGATTCCATTAACCAATATTAGTTTTATCCCGGGATTATATATTTTAAAAATAAACGGATCGAAACAGCAATTATCATTATTATTTGTCGTGGAATAATTATTTTATTTCAACCTGTTATCTCAACTTGCAGCTGTATTTTATTCCAGTAAATTTCACAGTTGTACATTTAGGTTCATCCAAATCAAAGTTGTACTTCTGTCAACCAAAAACCATTGCAAATAAAAATGAAAATTAATATACCAGAGACCTCGCAAAAAAGAATTGTTATTGTCGGAGGAGGTTTTGCCGGGCTCAACCTGGCTATTCAACTCCGCCGGTCCAATTACATGGTTGTTTTGGTCGACAAGAATAATTACCACCAGTTTCAACCTTTATTTTATCAGGTTGCGACAGCCGGGTTAGAGCCAAGTTCTATTATTTACCCGCTGCGCAAAATGTTTCAGAGAAATAGAAATATTTATATCCGGATCACAGAGGTACAAAAAATAGAGGCGGAAAAAAACCGGGTGATTACCCCTTTCGGCATTTTAAATTACGACTACCTCGTTTTGGCTCATGGTGCTGACACCAATTATTTTGGCAATAAAAATATTGAGCAACATGTTATTCCCATGAAGTCGGTGGGAGAAGCTTTGGTTTTACGCAACACCATTTTTACGGACTTTGAAAACGCTTTGACTTCTGATGACCCGGAGGAAACTGGTGCTCTGCTCAACATCGTGATAGTTGGTGGTGGCCCCACGGGCGTGGAAGTGGCCGGCGCTTTAGCCGAAATGAAAAAACAGGTACTTCCAAAAGACTACCCGGAACTCGACCTTGATAAAGTCTGCATACACCTGATCCAGGGAGCCGATTGCCTGCTCAATGGTATGTCGGCTGAAGCATCGCATGCTGCTGCAGAATTTCTCGAAGAGTTGGGGGTCAAAGTACAACTCAATGCACGGGTAGTCGATTATGACGGCAATCATCTGACGCCGAAAGATGGTCAGAAAATCGGAGCCAAAAAGGTCATCTGGGCTGCCGGCATTAAGGGTAACTTCATTGAAGGATTACCGGCGAGTGTGATTTCCAGAGGTAACAGGCTAAAGGTCAATGAATTGAACCAGGTGGAGGGTTTTGAAAATATCTTCGCTATCGGCGATATCGCTCAGATGGTGTCGGATGAGTATCCGGAGGGCCATCCGCAGGTCGCCCAGGTCGCTATCCAGCAGGGAAAGCATCTGGCTGATAATTTTAAAGCCTGGACCAAAAACAAACAGCCAAAGCCCTTTCGGTACAAAGACCTGGGCTCCATGGCCACCATTGGCAGAAAACGGGCAGTTGTTGACCTGGCTTACTGGAAATTTCAGGGAGCTTTTGCCTGGCTGGTGTGGTTGTTCATTCACCTGTTGCAACTGATCGGGTTCAAAAACCGGGTGTTTGTCTTCATTAATTGGGTTTGGAACTACTTGTTTTACG
>JBFIJS010000525.1:0-3766 GCA_041600595.1 Saprospiraceae bacterium
CGACAGCACGATCCAACTTTTTGAGCTGACGCATTACACCAAGCAGCCGGCAAAATATGAGATTCTTTCCCTGGTCACGCCGTATGGAAACGGTTTGAGTCTGGGCCAGCAGGGCAAAACCTTTACGTTCGATGTGACGGATTATGCCCCCATTTTGCGGGGCCAAAAACGGATGTCGATCGAGATGGGCGGGCAAAACCAGGAAGAGCTGGACATTGAATTTTGGTTCATTACCGGAACCCCCGCCCGGGAAGTGCTCGACATCCAGAACATCTGGCCCTTCCGTCGGGGTAATTACGACCAAATCCAGTCTGACCGATTTTTCGAACCCCGGGAAGTGCCGCTGGCAGCCGATGCGGTCCATTTCAAACTCCGGTCGGCCATCACCGGCCACGGCCAGAATGGAGAGTTTATACCACGTACACATTACCTCAACCTGAATGGCGGACCACAGGATTTCACCTACAATGTCTGGAAAGAATGTGCCGACAACCCCATTTACCCGCAGGGTGGCACCTGGATTTTTGACCGGGCCGGCTGGTGCCCCGGCGCAGCCACTGATGTGCACGAATTTGACATTACCAGCCAGGTGCAGCCGGGCGGAGTTGTGGAAATTGACTACGGCGTCAACGGACCGTTCATGGCCAGCGCCAACTACCTGGTTTCCAACCAATTGGTTACTTATGGTGCTTACGCATTCCCATTGGATGCCTCGCTCGAACGCATTGCCCGTCCCAACAATACTGACGTGGAATTTGAACGCATTAACCCTGCTTGCAATACCCCCATCGTTTGGGTGAAAAATACGGGCGGCACCCCGATCAGCAGCCTGGACCTGGAGTATTTTGTCCGGGGAAATCCGCAGGTAGAAACTTATCAATGGACGGGAAGTTTGCCACCCGATGCTTCGGTCGCCATTGAGTTGCCGGTTTTGAACGTCGGATTTTGGGAGACCGCTTTCTCAACTTCGGTTTTCGAAGCAAAAATCCTGTCTGTAAACGGCCAGGCGGATGGTAACTCCGACAACAACGCAGCCCGCTCTACTTTCTCCAACGCCCGGGTTATTCTGAATGATCAGGACTATTTCGTTTCTGTCAGAACCAACAACAACGGCAGCGAATACTCCTACATTATTAAAAATGCCGACGGAACGGTTGTCATGGAACGGGATAATATGGCCAGCAATACGACTTACGACGACATCATGGATTTGCCGGGAGGTTGCTACACCTTCCAATTTTTTGATGACGGACACGACGGCCTGTCTTTTTGGTTTTTCCCGGAAAACGGCAACGGTACGGTCTCTTTCAAACGGTACTTAAACGGTACATTCCTGATTCCCTTCCAAACGTTTGATCCGGATTTCGGGTCGGGTGTGCAGTTCGATTTTGTGTTGGAAGACGTGGTAGCAGCGGAGGAAGATCAGCGCTTCCGGGCCCTCAGCACCTACCCCAACCCGGCCAGCGAACTGCTGAATATCGAACTCAGAGGATTTGCCGGGGAGGAAGTTACCGTAGAACTGACCAACCTGCAAGGCCAGCAGGTTTTCCAGCAACACTATGGAAAAATCTTTGACGAATTCTGGACGGCTCAGATCGACCTGTCCCGGCTACCGGCAGGTATGTATTTTATAAAAATGAAAAGCCGGGACAAAAACTGGGTCAATGAATTTGTGAAATTTTAAAACCAGACCTTCCCGCCAGGTACTTTTGTTGGAAAATTTGAAGAAAAGAAAAACCCGGAACCGGTGCAATCACCAGTTCCGGGTTTTCTTTTTTGGTAAAATGTTGCTTAAGGAAAATCTAATAACCTCTGGCAGTCCTTTGTTAAGCTAATGTGAGCAATCAACCATCTCAACATTTCTCAACCATCTCAACATTTCTCAACAAAACTGAGCACCTGCCAAACCATTTCCCAGCAATCAACCATTACTCCAGCAAGAACAATCGCTGCGTCAATGGCTGTTGCCCGGCCACCTGCACCGTCACAAACAGGAGTTGTCCTCTTATTTGCAACGCACTCAAATCGAACCGCATGACAGACTGCGGGTCCATATCGTAGATGGCTATCCTTTCCCCAAGAATATTGGTAAATGTAATGGTAGCCTGATCAGGTACACTGGTAAACTGTAAATACACCTCGCTTTTAGCAGGGTTCGGATACATACGCACCTCCAAATCGGCTACAACATCCAGCTCCGGACCCTGAGAGATCGAGCCTGTCGGCAGACAAGACGTAATGTTTGTGGTGGAAATGCTAATCGGTTCATTAGTACTCAATCCATTGGACAGAGAAAGTTCGATCGACTGCACCAGTCCAAGTATTTCTACCGGCACAGAACTCTGTGATATACCGCTGAAGGTACCGATCACAACGGTAGCCCCGGTTCCGTCCACATAGGAGACGGTGACTTCATCGATATACCTTTTACCGGGGTTGCCATTGGTCTTGGCACCTAAATCATTGATCGTAAAGGTTACGTCCTGATTACCAGCCGGAAAACTCACCGTAGCGGTGGAAGCGCCGCCCCCCTGGTGATTCAGCGGGTTCGGATTAAAACTGCTGGTTAATTCGGAGCTACAGTTGAAGGCATCGCAATCGTCAGGAATACCATCTCCGTCGGTATCCACGGTGTCATCTCCACCCGGACAGACGTCCTGGGCGTCGCAAACGCCGTCGCCGTCGCTGTCTCCGGTTAAAGTGCCCGCACAAAGATCGCAGGACCAGGTATCGTCGATGGTACATGGATCCTGATCATCGCAGGGAAGGCCGATCAGGTTATCATCAAAACCTGCACAGATGTCGTCAATATCGCAGACGCCATCACCATCCGCATCCGAACAACCGATACAAAAATCGATAGTGCTCAGATCCACGGACATATTTCCTCCATAATTGCCATCGTATCCATCGGTCAGGGCCACCGTGATAGATGCAATTTCCCCGCTGATCGTAATGGTGGCAGAGCTTACCTGATCACCATCGTACACGCCGTGGGTGATCGTTTGGCCGTTTCCGTTCACATAAGTGATCGTTACCCGGTCGATGAACCGGCTATTCGGGTTGCCATTGGTCTTCGAATCCAGGCCCGAAATGGTAAAGGAAGGGTCCTTGTCGCCGGAACCGAATGCCAGTGCCGTAGTCGTGGAGCCAGAGCCGGTATGAGTTAAGCTATTGGTTGAAAAATTAGTGGTAGCGGGGTTGCAGTCGCAAAAATCAGGGATGCCATTTCCGTTGGTATCCACGGTGTCGTCGCCGCCCGGGCAAACGTCCAGCGCATCGCACACACCGTCGCCGTCGCTGTCAGCCGATGTCCCCGAGCAATTGCAATTGCTGTCCAGGACATCACCGGAGGTACAGACATCCCCGTCGTTGCAACTCGCACCGGGATAGGCCGAAGCATCGGCGTCGTTGCAGTCGGTATTGTCCGAAACATAACCAGCCGGAGCCGAACAGGCCGTAACTGATACGGCCGGATTACCAAAGCCGTCAGCGTCAGCATCGGCATAAAAGGTCTGATCAGCCGGGCGTTCAAACGAACTGTTTTTGGCATCATTGGCCGGGTTAGTGTCAGGGTTTCCGTTTGGATTGCTGGTACTCGCCGCGAATGTATGAGTACCAACACCAAAGGTGATATTTGGCAACGTAACCACGGTGGCAGTACTCGGAGACAGCGTTCCGGTCCAATTGTAGGTACTGGTGCTGCCGCCATCCACACTGTATTCGATCGCCACATTGTTCAGCACATTACTACCAAAATTGTATA
>JBFIJS010000526.1:0-3761 GCA_041600595.1 Saprospiraceae bacterium
CGGGCCGAGGCCGAACGAATTTTACAGGCCTTGCAAATGGATGAAAATAAATTGCACGAAGACCAAAAGAAAAAGAAGATACAGGGGCAGCGGGTGAAGATTTTAAAGGAGTGGTGAGGCTACCGGCAGCCCATCGAACAGACAGTGTGGTCATGGCCAGTCTGATTCTTCAACTAACGATTTATTTTTTTTGCAAAAATGAAAATGAACATCAATATTCCAAATAGCGGTCTGTGGTTAAAATCTCTGCTGATGATCGGGGTACTGTTTTGTGCGTACCATACCGGAGCACAAAATGTAACTTTTACGGCGCAGGCCCCCCGGGTCGTCAGTGTGGGCGAGCAGTTCCGTTTCGTGTACAAAGTGAATGCCCAGGGCACCAACCTCAACTCGGGCTCTTTCGAGGGTTTCACAGTCATGTCCGGCCCCAACACCTCGCAAAGTACCAGCATGCAGATCGTGAATGGCAAGATGTCGCAGAGTTTTGAGGTGTCCTACACGTTTATTTTGCGGGCCCAGAAAGAGGGCAGATACACCATAACGCCCGGCAGCATTACCGTAGATGGAAAAGAGTACAACTCCAACCAGGTGGCCATTGAGGTGGTCAAAGGACAGGCATCCACGGGGGCCAACGGCAGCAGCGGCACAAGTTCTCCTTCCGGTTCGGTTTCCTCCGATGATTTGTTTTTACGGATGGTTGTCTCCAAACGGGAAGTGCGGCGGGGCGAACCGATCATCGCCACCCTGAAACTATACACCAAAGTCAATCTCTCGGATCTCGGCGGCTTCAAGACGCCCTCGTTCAATGGTTTTTGGAGCGAATCGTTGCAACAGGCCAGCAACCTCAATTTTCAGCGGGAAAACGTCAATGGAGAAATTTACAACGCTGCTGTCATTCAGCAGCACGTCCTGATTCCCGAGCGCACCGGCACCCTGACGATCGAACCGGCCGAGCTGACCGCCGTGGCGCAAATTGCCGTGCAGCGCCAACGCTCCCGCAGCATCTTCGACCAGATGTTTGGCAGCTACCAAAACGTGCAAAAGGTACTGGCTTCTTCCACGTTGAATATTACGGTAAAAGACCTGCCGGCAGGCGCCCCGGCGGGTTACAACGGAGCCGTCGGCAATATCCAGTTCAATGCCACCCTCGACCCGTCCACTACCAAAACCAACGAACCTGTTTCCCTGAAGGTCACCTATTCGGGTACGGGTAATCTCAAACTGATCCCTGATCCAAGCCTGAAATTCCCCTCCGATTTTGAAGTCTATGACCCCAAAGTGAGCAACAATTACAAGGCGAGTGCCAGTGGTTTCTCCGGCAACAAGACGTACGAATATTTGCTGATTCCCCGTCATGAGGGCGACTACGAAATCCCGGCAATCAATTTTTCCGTTTTCGATCTGGAAACGGGAAAATACAAAACCATGACCGCCGGCCCCTTCCCCATCCACGTTGACAAGGGAGCGGGTGGCGAAATAACCGCCATTGATCCTGGCATGTACAAAGAGGATGTCAAAATGCTCGGCTCGGATATTCACTACATCAAAACCAACGAAGTGAAGCTGCGGGAAAAAAACCGCCCGTTCTTCGGATCGGCCTCGTTTTACCTGTCCTACGCAGCGTCACTGGGCCTGTTTTTCGTGGGATTGCTATGGATGCGCCGGCAGCGGCAACGCAATGAGGATGAGGTTTTTATGAAAAACAAAAAAGCCGGCCGGGTGGCGCAGAGCCGCCTGAAACAGGCCAAATCTTTCCTCGACCAGGGCGATCGAAATGGTTTTTACAAAGCCCTCCTCGACGCACAGTGGGGCTACATTTCCGATAAACTGAATATTTCCCGGGGAAAACTGAACAAAGACAACATCCGGCAGGAACTGTCGGCAAAAGGGGTAGCTGAAACATTGACCAACCAATACCTGGACTTGATGAACCGCTGCGAATTTGCCCAGTTTGCTCCCGGCGGCGGCGAAGGCGAACTGTCGGGTGTGTACCAGGAAGCAGCCGACCTGATCGGAAAAATGGAAGGGGCGTTTAAGTGAGATTTTACCGGCCAGGTGAAACTACCGGAGGGGTTCCGATGGTCTTGCCCGAGCAACTAAAGTGTCGCTTTGTCCATTGATTGTAAAGCAAAAAATCAGTTTAAACAGATGAAAAAATACTGGCTCCTACTACCGTTCTTTTTTATCCTGAACATCCTGTCGGCACAGGATGGCAAGGCCCTTCTGCAGCAGGCCGCCGATGCCTATGCCAACGGCGACTACCAGGCAGCTGCCAGCCAGTACGAGCAAATCCTCGCCAGTGGGCAGCATGCTTTTGAGGTGTATTACAACCTCGGCAATGCCTATTTTAAAAACAACCAGATCGCCCCGGCCATCCTGAACTACGAGCGGGCCGCCCGCCTCAACCCCACCGATGCCGACCTGCAGCACAACCTGGCCATGGCCAAATCCCGCACGGTCGATAAAGTGGACATGCTCGCCGTTCCGGAGTTCGTTTCCGGCTACAAGTCGTTCGTGAATGCAACACCCGCCGACCGCTGGGGTGCCTGGAGTATTGCGGCCTTTGTGTTGATGCTGCTCGCCATTGCGTCGTTTTTGTATTTGACAACGAGGTGGATGAAGCAAGTGATGCTGGGGTCCGGGGTGCTGCTGGCGCTATTGGCCGCCATTTTTTTCCTGTTTGGCTGGCAACAAACCAAGTGGTTGAACAGCCGGAAAGAAGCCATCATTTTCCAGCCCTCTATCACGGTGACCAGTACCCCGGACAATACCGGCGAAGAACTCTTTGTGCTGCACGAAGGCACCAAAGTGCGGATCGTGGAACGCTTCCGGGATTGGGTGCGGATCAGGATCGGCGACGGGAACACGGGGTGGGTGCCGGAAAAGGCTGCGGAAGAAATATAAAACCGGGAGCAGATTTAGAATGGTTGAGAATGGTTGAGAATGGTTGAGAGTAGTTGATGATGGTTGAGAATGGTTGAGAGTAGTTGATGATTTATGGTGGTAAAACCTCGTTGACTTTTTTTGGTTCTTATTTCGTTTAACCCATAAACACACCCAGATATGAGTGCCAGCGCAGAAATGCCCTATTTCATAAAACCTTCCGTCAACCTGTCTGCGGAAGAAAAAAAGGCGGCCTACGAGGAAGCCATCGCCGCCATTGATGCCAATATTGACCAGGAAACGAACATGGTCATGAAAATGGCAACGATCAATGCCGTCCTGAAAACCTGTCTGCCCTATTTTTACTGGGTCGGTTTTTATGTGGTGCACCACGGCAAACTGATCGTCGGCCCCTACCAGGGCACCCTGGGCTGTCTGCACATTGACTTCTCCAGAGGTGTCTGCGGAAAAGCAGCGAGAGAACAAAAGACCCAGATCGTGGGCGAAGTGCACGCCCTGGCGCAGGGGTCTGAACACATTGCCTGCGACCCGAATTCCCAATCGGAAATCGTTGTACCGGTGTTTGACAACCAACAAAACCTCCTGGCCGTGTTCGATGTGGACAGTTCGGAAAAGCATTCTTTTGATGAAATGGACCAGCACTACCTGGAGGCGCTCCTGCACCGGCATTTTGCAGAAAAACCCTTGTCAAAAACTTACCTGCCGTAAGACACTGCTTTTTCCAATTTAGCTTTTCCCGCCAACAACTCCTTTTTCACCCAAGTACTTGGCTCTGCACTGCACCCACACATTTTTGGAAAAAGAGGATGGATATCGTCAGGTGCAAGGCGCCTGTGCCAAGCAAATTAGCGGGGCAC
>JBFIJS010000527.1:0-3759 GCA_041600595.1 Saprospiraceae bacterium
CCGGGCAGCAGGTAGTACCGGCCATTTTCCCCGGCCTCTATCGTCACCTTTGTATCTTCTTTTTCAACACCTTCGTTCCGTAGTTTTTCGTAATCTTTGATGCGGGAAGAATCAAGGTCTGCCTGGTATAACAGATAGTTGAGGCCTGCATCCACACTGGTTTGCCATTCTTTTAAAAGAACATCCCCGGCCATAACGGAAACAGTCAGATCGCCTTTGGTTTTTGAAAAAACGACCACATCGAGGTTGGGCTCGGAAAACTCTTTACTCCAGGTCCGGCGTTTGTTGCCCCAGGAATCGCGGTGTTTTACTTTTTTTAATTCGAATGCGTATAAATCCTGACTCAGCACTTCCCCGGTCAGTTTTTGTAAATATGAGGCATCCGCCAAATACAGTGACCGGCCGTGGGTACCAACGATCAGATCATTCTCCCGCGGATGCACGACCACGTCGTGAACCGGCACGGCCGGCAGACCTTCCCGGGCTGGCATAAAATGAAGCCCCCGGTCCAGCGAAATGTAAAGGCCATGATCGGTGCCGACGTAGAGTAAATCCTCGTTTTGTGGGTCCTCCTTAATGACGTTGACAGGTTCGAGGGGCAGCTGCGTACCAATTCTCCGCCAGGTTTGACCATAATCTTCCGAAACAAAAACAAAAGCATCGAAAAGATCCCAGCGGTAGCCGTTCAAGGCGACGTAAACCCGGCCTTCCCGATATTTGGAGGCCTGGACCCGGCTGACCCACATGGCTTTGGGCAGATTCTTCGAAATATCGGTCCAGGTATTCCCGCCATCTTTGGTTACGTGCAGCAGACCATCATCGGTGCCTGCATACAGCAGCCCAAATTTCAGCGGGCTTTCGTGAATGGCACTGATCGTTCCGAAGGGGACATCCCCTTTTTTACCACCCTGGGTCAGGTCGGGTGAAATAGCTTCCCAGTCGTCGCCCTGATTGAGGGAGCGAAACAGCTTCTCGGCACCGATGTACAGGATGTCCTGATTATGGCGGGACAGGTGGATGGGGGTCTGCCAGTTCCAGCGGTAAGGCCGTTCGCCCAGTTCGTGTTGAGGGGTTATCCGGGTGCGTTGTTCGGTTTTTTTATTGATCCGATAATAGAAACCAAACTGGAAACCACCATAGATGGTGTTATTGTCGCGGGTGTCAACCGCCGTCTGCATACCATCGCCCCCCACAAATGACCGATACGGATATCGTCCGGTACTGTGCCAGCGATCACTGGCCTCGTAGGTGTGGGGGCCGTACCAGGAGCCATTGTCCTGCAGGCCGCCGTAAACGTTGTAGTTTTTTTCAAAATCTACTTCGATGTGGTAAAACTGGCCAACGGGCGGCGTGTTGCATTTAATCCAGTTTTCGCCGTCGTCGTAACTGATATTGATGCCACCGTCGTTTCCCAGGATGAGGTGTTGTTCCCGTTTGGGGTTGATCCAGAGAGCATGGTGGTCGGCATGCACGTTGGCACCATTGATTGAAGTCCAGTTTTTGCCACCGTCGTCAGAGGTCAGGATGGGGACACCAAAAATGTAGAGCTTGTCGGGGTTCTGTCTGGCAACCCGGATTTGTCCGAAGTAGTAGCCGTAGGAATAGTAGAGATCGTCGAGGTAACCGTCGTGGGTGATGGTCCAATTGGTGCCACCGTTTTCAGAAACATACACCTGAGCACCGATCACAGGGGTATCTACTAAATCCGCATTGGCATTTTCCAGATACTCTGCCAGCGCAACAGGTTTTATTTCCTGATCGGTGACCATTTTCAAAACCTTGGTGGCCGTATATTTTTTTGGGAAACCATTATCCCGCAGAAAATTCTCGATATCTGTTTCGCTGAGGGTCAAAAATGCATCCCGCGACATTTTTTTCAGGGCCTCCTTGGTCAGCCCTTCTTCTTTGTCTGCTTCTTCTTCCGGCCTGCGATCCTGGTTGTCGACAATCGCAACGAGGTAGGACTGGCCATTTTTTTGGGTAATATCCAAACCAATACGGCCGACACCTTTCCCGGTTGGGAAGCCGCTTTGGGGGGTGGATAACTTCGACCAGTTTTTGCCGCCGTCCGTACTTTTATAAATACCGGAACCCGTACCCGATTCGACAAAATCCCAGGCGTAGCGTTCCCGTTGCCACATCGCTGCGTACAGGATGTTGGGATTGGCAGGGTCCATTACCAGATCAATAGCCCCGGTATTCCCATCGACGAACAGAACCCGTTGCCAGGATTCGCCACCGTCGGTGGTTTTGTAAACACCGCGCTCCTGATTAGGGGAGTATAAATGACCAAGGGCTGCTACCCAGAGGGTATTCGGGTCGGTGGGGTGTAGCACGATGCGACCGATGTGGTGACTTTCCGGTAGTCCTTTGTGTTGCCAGGATTTTCCGCCATCTGTACTTTTATACATACCGACGCCAGAATAGCTCGAGCGGCTCGAATTGACTTCGCCCGTGCCTGCCCAGATAATGTTGCGTTCCCAGTCAACAGCTATATCGCCCAGGGTCATGACTATTTCCTGATCGAAGAGCGGGGTAAAAGAGTGTCCGTTGTTTTCTGTTTTCCAAAGCCCCCCGGAGGCGTAGGCCACGTAAAAGTGTGTCGGGTCTTTTTCCCAGACATCCACATCGGCGACCCTGCCGCTGAAGATCGCAGGGCCAATGGATTTGAAGGGGACGTTCCTGACCAATGAATTTTCTAATAAAGCTTTTCTTACTTCCGCGTTTTTCATTCTTTCCACAGCGGGGGTAAAAGCAGGCCGGTCCACCTGTGAATAGGTCAATGTGGCGACCAGCAGCAGAGACAGGGTAGTGATTTTTTTAGTCATCTAACTTGTTTAATGTCTGATAAATGTTGGTTATTCAGGAGTTGATGAGAATGGTTGCGGGGAGAAGAAGGGGGCTATCCCGACTTGAAAGCATTCACTGAATGTCATATTCTTTGATCTTCCGGTAAAGGGTTCTCTCTGAAATACCCAGGTCTTCTGCCGCTTCTTTCCGGCGGTTGTTGTGTTTTTTCAAGGCCTTTGCGATCAGGTCTTTTTCCATATCCTCCAGGTTCAGGCTCTCTTCCACCACCTCGGTCTCTTCGTAGCGTCGCTCCGAACCATCCAGAATGATTGGTTTTAGTGGGTTTTCCTTTTGTGGCGTACTGCTGTATTCCGGATAAGGAGTGCTTTCGCCAGCCTCCGGATACTCGGTAGCAGGGTAGGACGAGGGGGATTGCAATCTCCTGTAGCTGCTGGTATCGGGCATGGTCAGGTCGTTTTTCCGGACCAGCTCAACGATCAGGTTTTTCATGTCGTTGAGGTCGGCCTTCATTTCAAACAGAAATTTATAGAGGATTTCCCTTTCCTGGAAACTTTCGGAAGACCGGTCCCCGGCATCTGCCGGCATTGGAAGGTTGCGGTTGGCCATGTTGGGAATCAGGGAAAGCAGGTCCTCGGAGGAAAGCAGTCGTTTTTCCGAAAGAATGGCGACCTGCTCAGCAATGTTTTTCAACTCCCGGATGTTGCCGGGCCAGCGATAGTTTTCCAGTAAAATTCTGGCTTGTTCTTCCAGCCGGATAGGCTCGCTTTTATAGCGCTCGGCAATATCATTGGAAAATTTTCGGAACAACAGGTAAATATCTTCCCGGCGCTCCTTCAGGGCGGGGATATTGATCGGGACGGTATTTAAACGATAAAAAAGATCTTCCCTGAATTTTCCTTTTCTCACGCGTTGCAGCAAGTCAACATTGGTGGCTGCAATGACCCGGAC
>JBFIJS010000528.1:0-3748 GCA_041600595.1 Saprospiraceae bacterium
CGAACACAACAATTTTTTCTTCGTGCAAACGGTCAACCTGCTGGTCGTGATGCTGTTTAACTGGGGATTTCCGCAGGAAAAACTGGCGAGAATTTACCGGAATACACTGCGAGTGCGCTAAGTCGCACAGGGATGATTCACGATGACAGGGACGGTTCACTTTCTCCTGTGCGCGATCTTATGAAAACACCGGGGGCGTTGGTCTCTTGCAAAAGGGATTATCTGACCGCAAACTATCCCTACGTTCATTTCCTGACAAAGCAGCTGTAAATCATAGCTCGATATTGTACCATTTTCGGGCTTATTTCGTTAGCATTTTACAGATTTCTACCTTATGAAAATCAATTACTTCAACTT
This sequence comes from Saprospiraceae bacterium, assembly GCA_041600595.1. Lineage (GTDB taxonomy): Bacteria > Bacteroidota > Bacteroidia > Chitinophagales > Saprospiraceae > UBA6168. Next base: position 358 of record JBFIJS010000528.1, read on the forward strand.
AATCTTTTGCTTGTTTTGCTCCCAGTTCCTGTTTGCCCAAAACTGGGCCGGCACCTGGATTGGCGAAGTCACGCAGGATGGGCAGCCGGAAAAATTTATCTATACCATAGAACTGGAGCAAGCCGGCCCCAAACTATTCGGTACGTCCACTTCCGGAAATGCAGCCGGTGGCAACAATGCCAAATTCGAAATCGGAGGCGTCTGGGACGGAAAGACCGTGACCCTGCAAGAGGTCAAACAATTAGAACCGCCCGATGCCAAATGGTGCCTCAAACATATCCGCCTGACCCCGGGGGCCGACGATATCACCAACACCTTGCAAGGAACCTGGGAAGCCCATGGGTGTACACCGGGAACGGTTTCCTTACAGCGCCAACCCGCTGATTTTCAGCCAACTGCCAGTGGCAATCCCATATCCAATCTTCGCCAGCCGACTGCTATCCACGGGAAATTTACCGGGACGCTGTCCCAAACTGACCGGGATTACGGTTTTTATTTTGAAATTCAATTACATGAAGACGGCACCGGCACTTCCCGTATCATTTCCGACGAAGCGGGTGGAAACGCCCTGCACCAGTTAAAATGGACCTTCGACGAGGCCAGAAGTGAAGTGTACCTGACGGAAAAAAAGGTGCTCGAAAAATCGGTGGCCGACTGGCCCTGGTGCATCAAAAAGGCCACCCTGTTTTACCAAAAAGACCGGAACCGCTTGTCACTGACGGGCAATTGGGAAGGCTTCATCGAAGGATATGACAGCCAGAGCGGCCCCTGTGCCCCCGGCAAATTGTACCTCGAACGCCCGATATTTTACGACGAGGAAACCGTCTCGGTTCAATCACCCGTCACAAACGAGGACACACCGCCCGTTCCACAGGGCGTGCTTTCCTATCAGCAACAGGAAAAACGGGAAGTGGCCGTTGACCGGGTTTTAGAAGTGAAAAACAAAACGGTCCGGATACGGGTCTGGGACAAGGGAATTGTCGACGGAGACATACTGACACTTTTTGTGAATGGAAAGATGATCCTGGAAAATTACCGGGTGACCCGCCGGAAGCACGAGACCATTGTTAAGCTTGATAAACCAACCAATTACCTCATTCTGCATGCGATCAACCTCGGCAGCATTTCGCCCAATACCGTCGCCGTTTCTGTTGATGACGGCATTAAAGAACAGGTCGTCATTATGAGTTCCAACCTGGACAAAAGCGGTGCAATCATGATCCGCCAATTCGATGTTGGTAATTAACGCCCCCAGCCGGCCTTAACCCGCAAACAGCACCGACAGCAACTGGTACCGGCCGTCTATTTCTCCGAAAATAAAAACTTTTGCCGGCCCTGACCGGGCATCAGCATCTCTGCCGGTCTCATACGCAACCTGGATGGTTTTTAACTCGATCCCGGCCGGAATATTGGCCAATCCCGGAATCTGGCCGCCGGAGGGCATGGCCCGAATGTCCCGGCCAGTGGCTTCCAAAAACTTCGTGCGGGTTGTTTCATCAAACAAATTGGCGAATTGTTGCTGCATCTTTTCTTTTGACCATCCCCCTTCTTCCAGGTTGTTGGCCAGTGGCATTTGGGTCATGCTGACCACTTTTTCGAAATCGTTTTGGGAAACCGCTACCGTAAAGGTCTTCCAAAAATTTCCCCAATTGTCCATGGTCCGGGTTGGTTGTTCGGTGGGCAATTCCTCCGCAACGGCCCGTTCTTTGGAGGGCGTGCAGGCGAGAAAAAAGGTGAGAAAAACAAGGGAACAAAAAGATTTGCGGCACATGGATGGGTTCTGTTTTAGGATTTATCGTTGAGAAAATGAAGCATCCACCGGGCAATGATTTCCCGGTCAACGTTTTTTTCCAAACTGGCTATCCCTGCGGTTACAACATCCGTTCCCATTCTGTCCAGCCTCGCTTCCATGAGCGCCCGGTCATATTCTTTGGAGAATTCCGGATGTGCCTGAATGCCCAGCATGTGGCTGTCCACCTGAAAAATACCGACCGGACAGGTTGGGGTGGAAGCCAGCACTACCCCACCCTGCGGCAACACCTGCACCTGATCCTGACACATCATCAAAAGCTGCAATTCCGGCTGATAAGGATTCATCCAATCGGTCTGTTGCACCATAGAAAAAGGATGTACCCCGACCGACCAACCAGTTTTGGCTTTGGCTACTTTACCGCCGAGCGCTTCCGCCAGCAACTGATGACCAAAACAGACACCGATATACTTTTTTCCCGCCTGGTATATTTCCCGGACAAAAGCTTTCAACTGCTCAATCCATTCTTCCTTTTCGTAAACGGAGCGCCGGGAACCGTTGGTCATGTACCAATCAAAGTCATGGACATCTTCGGGAAAATGGCCACGGTACACATTGAACACCTCAAAATCTAAGGCAGGAAAAAGCTCCCGGAACATGTCGGGGTAATCGCCCTGCACGTGCCGGAGGTCTTCGGTGACCTCGTCACAGATGAGAAGTGCTATTTTTTTTGATTTGCTCATGGTAAACGAAAGTGAAAAGATTTGGGGCGAGTCAAAGCCTCAAAACCGAGCGACGAAAGCGTGCACCCCTTGCCGGAATTTTTCACCCCCGTCCAGGCCAGTGCCGGATCGAGATAGTCGCAGCGATTGAGGAAAACGGTACCTGTCTCTAACTGGTCACCCAGAAAAGTAGCTGCTTCCGGGTCATTGGACCAAATGGAGGCCGTCAGTCCGTATGGGCTGTCATTCATTAGCTGAACGGCTTCTTCGTCGCTTTTTACTGCCATAATCCCCACCACCGGCCCGAACGTCTCCTCCCGCATGACGGCCATATCGTGGTTGGTATTGACGAGCACCTGTGGAGCCAGATAAGGTGAGTCAGGTTTATGTTTGGGAAAATGCCTGGGATCAATCAGGGCTTTGGCCCCTTTGGCGAGGGCTTCGTCGATATGCGACTGGGCAAAAGCCGCTGCTGCCGTACGAACCATGGGCCCCAGGGTGGTTTCCTTATCCAGTGGATTATCCAGTCGGTACTGTTTGGTCAGTCCGACAAAGCCCTCCACAAAAGACGAGTATAATTTTTCATCCACATAAATTCGCTCAATCCCGCAACAGGATTGGCCGGAGTTGAAAAATGCTCCGTCCACCAGATTTTCAATGGCTGATTCGAGGTTGGCATCGGCCCGGACGTAGGCGGGATCCTTGCCGCCCAGTTCCAGACCGGCCGTTACAAAACGGGATCCAATTGCCTTCTGCACCGCCCGACCCCCGGCTACCGACCCTGTGAACGCCACATAGCTGATCCGGCTGTCACCAATAATTCTGGCCACCTGCTCGTGAGAAACATGCAGGTATTGAAAAACGCCTTCCGGCAAACCCGCTTCTTCAAAAGCTGCGGCGTAGCGCTCGGCGCACAAAG
>JBFIJS010000529.1:0-3739 GCA_041600595.1 Saprospiraceae bacterium
AAATGAACCGGCCCGCATGCTATGGCGCTAAATAAGAACGTGTGTCGGACCCTTTTTTCACTGGTTTCAAAAACTTACCCAGCTTACTTTTTCAACGACTTGTAATATTCTTCCACCAATTGCTTGTAGTAGGGCTTCAGCGCAGGATTCACCGATTTGAACTGGTCGATTTCAGCTTCCCGCTTTTTGATGTATTCTTCCAGGCTGGGCGGTAGTTTTCGTTCCACATCCTGAGCCGTTTCCGATTTGCGCTTGTTGTCCCATTCCCGCTCTCTTTCGGCCCTTTCGTGTTCGAGCAAACGGGTCATAATATCTTGCTGGCGCTTCATCATTTCATTGGAAAGGCGTTTGTTGACGAGATCGATTTCGACCTTGTTCATCTGCTCCATGATTTCTTCCAGTTCCTTGTTGCCGCCTCCGCCTTTTTCCCGTTGCTCTTTGGCTTTCTCCGCCAATTTTTTACGAAGTGCCGCCTGGCGGGCCGCCATTTCCGCAAATTCTTTACTGCTGGGGTCTCCTCCTTCCTGCATACCCTCCATCATTTTCTTCATCCCTTCGTTGATCCCCTTCTGCCCTTCGGAAATTTTATCACCGGGCTTTTTGCCGCTATTGCCATTGGGATTGTCGCCGGGGTTGCTGCACTGCTGACTGCCGGGCATCATGCTCGACATTTGCATCTGCATCTGCTGCATGACTTCGCTTAGCATCAGGGCGAGATCGTTGAGGTTGGTCATAGCCCGCTGCTGCTGATCCTGTGCCTGTGGCTTCTGACGTTCCTCCAGGTGGTCGAGTCCCCTGCGCATATTTCCTTTGATATCGCCCACTTTTTCGGTAATGAAACTTTCAATCTGCACGACCCTTTTGGCCAGGGCATACAAGCTGTCCTCAACTATTTTGAAGTCATCCTGGATCTTTTTCTGCTCCTGCGTCAGGGTGACATAACGTGGCGTGTTGATGTCGGTTGGTCCAAAGTCTTCCATCAACCGCTCTTCGTCGAAGGAGAGCGTCACGATGTTTTCGAGGAGTTGGCGGAGGGCTTCCATATCCTCCTCCATCTGTTCCATTTCCTGTTGTTGCATGGACGACTGCATCTGGTTGGCCATTTGGCGCATTTTCTGGGCAGCGCTTTTTTGCTTTCGGCTGGCCTTTTTGTTGTCTTTTTGCTCCAGGCTTTCCTGGCTGTCCTGCATATCTTCCTTCACATCTTCCCGCTCTTCTTTCATATCGTCGATGTTCTTCTTCTTCTCCAGTTCCTCGTTTTTTTTCTGGATCTCCTCCATTTTTTCTTCTATCTTTTCAAACTCCTTGTTGAGTTCTTCCTGCTTCTTTTCCAGTTCTTCCTGTTTTTCCTGCTGCGCCTGTTTTTCCTGCTCGCTCATTTGCTCCTGGTCCTTCTGCTCATTTTCCTGATCGGCTTTTTCGGTTTCCTCGGCCAGTTGGTCTTGTTCCTTAGCCAGTTCCTCCAGCTTTTCGATGGTTTTTTCCATTTCAAATTCGAGCTCGAGCTGCTTGTACATTTCGAGCATGCGGTCGAGTGACTTTTCCACCTGCTCGTCTTTTTGTTCCATCTCCTCCATCATTTGCAGCGCCTCGTCTTTTTGCATTTCCTGTAGCAGTTCCTCGATCATCTGCATGAGTTCTCTCATTTCATCACTCATCACATCTTCCATCATTTCCTCCATTTTTTCGAGTTTTTCCTGCTTTTCCTCATTTTGCTCGAATTCCTCCTCGTTTTTCATGTTTTCTTGCAGCGCTTTTTTGGCTTCCTCAATTTGCTTTTCGAGTTCCTTTTGCCGGTCGAGCAGTTTTTCCAGTTCTTTACGGGTCTGCCAGTCGAGGTCTTTTTCCTGCAATACCTTTTCGCGGAGCTTCTTCATATCCTCCTGAATCTTTTTGCTCTCCTCGAGCGACTTTTTCAGGTTTTCCTTGATCTGCTGGTCATTGTTTTCCTCCATCTGCTCGATCTCTTCTTTGGTTGGCATGGCGAAGATCATCAGGTTGGTCCGTGCCGATTTGCTACCATTGACACCGTCGTTGTCGAACACCTCAAAGTAATAAGTGACCTCATCGCCGGGCTTCAGGGCCAGTTCGGCCATGTCCCAGATATGGGTAAACTGTGTGTTCCTGCCGGCCGATTTGGGAAGTTTCATGGTTTTTAATTCGCCTTCTTTTCCACCTTTTTTTACCCGGTAATTAAAAGAGAGACTCAGCAGGCCGTAATCGTCGGAAGCATCCCCCACAAAGTAGATCAACTTCTTGTTCAAGCTGTCGGGAAACTCCTCGGCAACGATGGTTGGGTAAAGATCGGGCACCACAGAGATGGAATAGGTGACCGAATCGGCATTAGGCAGAGCGGCATTGGACATGTACAGCCGGTAGCTTTCGTCCTTCAATGCCTTCTTTTTATAGGTAAATAATTCGTCAGAGAAACGTTTGGTCTCCACCACCTCGGACTGGTTGGCAAAACGGATGGCGATATTGTCGGTATTCTGAGAATTGAATACCCAATCGATGCTGGTTCCGATGGGCACCACCAGGTCGCCAATACTTTTCAAGGCTTCATCGCGACGGCCGGTGTAATCGGGGTAGTTTAGTTTTACTTCAAATCCGGTGATGTTCGGCTTTTTCAATACGGCGAGCGTGTATTCTTTCGACTCGATGCCGCTGGAGAATAATTTAAAATCGGTGTCTTTGGCTACGTTACTGAAGCGGTAGGTAAAGGTGCTGTTGTCTTCTTTCTGTAGGCGGTATTGGATATTATCGACGTTGATGAACACCTCGTTGGGGAGCACATCACCTTCCACTTTGACGGTCAATGGATACTCGCCAAACTGGATGACTTCCGGATTTTCCTCTTCCAAAATGAAGGAAAATGGCGCCGGGCGCTCAAATTCACTGTTATACTTGACCAATCGTTTGGTGCTGTCAGTAATTAGGCTCGGTGCTGCAAACAACAATACGATCAGTAGTAAGAGCGGCGGCAACACATAGCGCATATACCGGCGGTTTTGCGACAGGTCGATCGCCGATTGAAATGGCACCGGCTTTATTTCGTCAGATTTTTGATTGATACTCGCCAAAATCAAATCCCGGCTCAGCGCATTATCTGCCTGATTGCGCAACTGCAACACATTCAACAGTTTATCTTTCACATCCGCAAAATGGTCGCCGATGATCAAGGCCGCTTTTTCGTGGGAAATGAGTTGTCCGAGACGGAAATAATGCATTAGCGGGATGAGTACCCAGCCAGTCAGGGCTACTGCGGATACGCCCACAAACGACCAGAAAAGTCCCTGGCGAACACCCGGTTTGAAATAGTAATGGTATTCTAAAAAGTTGAGTCCCAGGAAAAGCACCAGCATCAGGGCCAATGAATAAAGGCTGCCCCGGATCAACTGGTTCACATAGTACTTGCGAATAAACTGGTCGAGCTTCTCGATGAGCAATTGGTAATTATCTTTGATCTGCGCCATAACGAACAATAATTTTTCTAAGGATCATGGTGATTTCCACCGGGCCATCAGGAGCAAAATCCTCTCCACTCCTGCCCAAATGGATTACTTCTAAACATACTTCCAAAACTAAGTTAAATTGGACGCATTCCAAACGCCGAAACAGGGGGCTTAGTTGCGGAACAGGGAAATATTGGCCCGGATTGTCGGGGTTTTGATAAGGATGGGACCTGGTTAGCCGGGGTTGCATGGGGTTAGCGCACCAGCACCACCCCACCCGACGCCTG
>JBFIJS010000530.1:0-3736 GCA_041600595.1 Saprospiraceae bacterium
CCAAAAGAGCGACTTTTCCTGCTCCGCATTTTTTAAGCATACTTAAATTACACGGTGTTTAGTGTTTGATTGTTTAAATCCCGGACCGGCGTCGATGTCATAAAATGAATACTACTGCCTGTTTCGGGGTCAAAAGTTTTCAGACCGGTTTGGGGTCGGGTATTTCATTGATCATTTCAAATAAAACACCTTCTTTGAGGGCGTAGGCGGAGGTTATGATTTTTTGAATATTGGCTTTTTTAATGATAAAATGGATCAGGACGAAAGCGACGACGATCAGCTCGGCCCGTTCGTTTGGCAGTAGTTCCATGGCGTAGCGTTCGGCCAGTGAAGACTGGACAATGAGGCCGTGCATTTTTTGATAATCACCAGCCAGAATCTCGGAGAATAAGGTGTCGGAAGGCGGGTAGCCGTGCAGGCTTTCCACGACTTCAAACGAGCCGGAAGCACCCATCAATACGGGGGTTTGGTGGGTTTTCAGTGCCTCTGTCAGCGGAACCAGGGTTTCTTCTAAAAATGATTCGATGGCCCATATTTGTTCGTCCGATAAAGGGTCGGACTGATGAAAAGCCGAATACAGAACCTGTACTCCGATGGGAAAACTTTTGGCCCAATACACCTCGTTTACATCGGCAATGATAAATTCGACACTGCCCCCGCCGATATCCATGATCAGCCCCTTTCCAACGATGGGTGGAACGGCTTGTAGAACTCCTAAATGAATGTACCGGGCTTCCTCTTCGCCGGAGATCAGCTCTACCTTAATACCGGTTTCGGCGGCTGCCGCTTCAATGAAAGCCCGTCCGTTTGAGGCTCTTCGTAGTGCCTCCGTGCCGAAGGCTTTCAACTGCTCCACCCCCAGTTCACCAACGATTTTCTTATAATCGGCCAGACAGTCAATGCCCCGCCGGAAGGGAACTTCTCCGATTTTGTCCACGCCTTCCTGCCCGATACGGACATAGCGACGTTCCTTGTGAACCCGGTTGATGCCCCGGTCTTTGTCCACATCAATCACCAGGAGGTGGAAAGTGTTGGTGCCGCAATCGATGACTCCTAAGCGCATAATGGAATGAGGAATGGGGGTTACAACAAAAGCGATTGGTTAATTTTGTTGCTGTGCCTGGTTTCTCAGTTGGGTTGCCTGCTGGATTTGGCCGTTAAAAAAATCGACTCCTTCCTGCGTCATATAATTGGCGTATTTGTTTTTTTCAGTGTCGTAAAACACGAAAAAGGTGCAATTGGTATCAAAGTAAAAATCAGCCCGAAGCACGATATCGCCATTGATCTGATAAGTGACGATTCCGGCAGGATTGCAACCGGGCTTGATCGGAGCCGGGGTTTCGGCAATGTGCCGGACCGAGTTTTGAATGGCTGCTTTTTCGTGCAGGCTGGCCGTGAAAGGGTGATAGTGATAAATGTAATCTATCTGGGTGCCTTCCTGAAAGATCCTTTGCAACAACTCCAGTGGTACACTGGGCAGTGGCGGTGGAAGTTCAGCGGCTGGTGCAGGATTGGTTTGGGCGGTGGTGGATTGCCCATCGTTTTGGGTGGTGTTTGATTGGTCGCCGGCGCAGGAAAAAAGTAAGCCGACGAGGGCAAATGAAATGAGTAAACGGATCATGAACTTTAGTTTTGATATTCTGGCGGGAAAGATAAATAGAACTTTGTGCCCCGCTCCATTCTTTGCGAAATTTGTTCAGTCTGATGTGCAAAACAAGCTGATGACTGGCGGGTTTAATAAAACGCACAGAAAAATTGTCAGTAAAATGCGGGGCAGGAAAAGCCCCTTTTTTACAATTTTTGTCTGCCCTGCCCGAATAAACTTCGGGGTGCACCTTAAAATCCATCCGGGCCGGGCAGTTTGGGACCTCCATGCGAAATGACGCGGAAGCCGGGAAAATGCAGAACGTGGTTTTGCACGGGTGCATGAAATGTGCGAACTATTTTTATCAAACCTAAATCAAAAGAGTGGCTATCTTTATTCTGAGTTTTAAAGAATAGGCTCCGTTCAACAACAAGCTAATGTCAGAACAAAAAAAGCGAATCCTGGATAGTATCACTCTTCCCCTGCAGTTCATTTTATTGATTTGGGCGATCCATTTTTTTCAGATTGTCACGGGAATGGACTTTGGGAAATATGGGATATTCCCCAGGGAAGTGTTTGGGCTTCGGGGGGTGATTTTTTCCCCGATGATCCATTCCGATTTGCGGCATCTCATTTCCAATTCTGCCCCGATGTTTGTCCTTTCGGTCATGATTGTTTATTTCTACCCCCGGGTCGCCAATCGCAGTATGCTGATGATTTACCTGTTGACGGGGCTGGCCGTTTGGGTATTTGGCCGGCGGGTGTTCCATATCGGGGCGAGCGGGGTTGTTTACGGGTTGGTCTCGTTTGTTTTTTGGATGGGGATCTTTCGACGGAGCCTGAAGTCTATCATTTTAGCCCTGATCGTTACGGTTTTGTACAGTGGTTATTTTCTCGGGATTTTACCCAACCAGGAGGGTATCTCGTGGGAAAGCCATTTGCTGGGTGGCATCATCGGGATTTTCACGGCTTACTGGTTCAAAGAGCAAATAGAATTGGACGAAGAGGTGCAGGAACCTTCCTGGGAAAACGAGCCATCGGACCGTCGCTATTTTCTTGACCGGGATGTTTTCGAAAAAACAAAAGCCGACCGGGAACGGGAACAAAACGAGCGTGGCTTGTGGTAAACGATATTTCAGGACGGGACACCGGATAAACAAGAAAAGCCCTGCGGCATTCACGCTGCAGGGCTTTTTATTTCTTTTATAGAGGCTTTAGTAAATATTTATCTCATAAAAAAGTTTGTAATTGAAGATCAGGAAAGAAAGGCGGCTTTTTTTCTCATGCCTACAAACTGGAAGACTTTTCGGAGTGGCTTTAGGAAAGTAGTGTATGGTTTGGGTTTGAGGTTGTTTTTTTTCCAGGCCAGACGGTCTTCCAGGTTGGCGATGAGGCGGTTTTCCATCCAGCGGTTCCCGGCGCCACCGATCCTCATTTTTACCATACAATAGGGAATGTAGTGGGTGGAAATATGGTGTTTGTACAAAAGGCGCAGAATCAACTCATAATCGCCCGCAAAGCGGAAAGTAGGATCGAAGAACCCATATTTTTCCAACACCGAACGTTTTACAAAAAAAGTAGGGTGAGGGGGCATCCAGCCATTGAGAAACCCTTTGGGGGTACATTTACCAGCTTTCCAAAAACGGAGTACTTCGTTGGTATCGTTTTCGGCTACGTAGCAGAGGTCACCATACGCAGAGTCGGTATTGTGCTGGGTAAATGCGTCCGCTACTTTTTCCAACACCTTGTTACTTACGTAGCAGTCGTCAGCGTTGAGAAAGCCGATCACATCGCCGGTGGCAGATCTGATGCCCTTGTTCATGGCATCATAAATACCGTAGTCGGGTTCGATGATCAGAGCCGAAAGGCCATTTTCATGTTTTTTGAGAATCTCTTGTGTGCCATCTTTGGATGCTCCGTCCACGACAATGTGCTCTATGTTTTCATAGGTCTGTTCCTGGACCGACCGCAAAGTGTCCCGGATGGTTTTGGAGCTGTTGTAGCTAACCGTAATTATGGAAATTTTCATGACTCTTTAATGGGATTTGTGTTTGCTCGAAATTATGTTAGAGGCTGTACGGGTTGCTTGATTTCTTCTTTACAATGGTTAAGACCAGAGTGCCATTTTCCGGCTTTTGTAAGTCAGAAAAA
>JBFIJS010000531.1:0-3734 GCA_041600595.1 Saprospiraceae bacterium
CATAAGTGTCTTGATGGCATTCATTGTTTCTCCTTTTTCCAGTTGATCCTGAGCTAAACGATGGAAAGCCATTTTATAATCATTTTTAGTTTTTTTAGGGTGATTTAAAATAGACTGTACCGCTTCATTTTTTGCCCAGGCTATCACTTCTTCATCGGATGGTAAAGCCTCCAGGTTACCCAACCGGCCTAAATTATTCCCCGTTAATACTTCGCTGTTTTTTATGGACAGCGGTAATTGATCAATGCCGATTCCTTTTACTACCAGCGGCTTGGGAATTTCAAATAAGGCATCTCCCGAGGCACGGGTGTACCAACTGCCTCCCATACGTCCCACCAAATCCAGTTTAGTTGTATCCAGATTCCCCGCTCCATCGAGGTATTCCTTGTTGATGTGTACGTACACCACCCGGGCAATGATCAGATTTCCGGCACCACCTTCGGTCCCGGTTTCTATCACCTGATCGACCAGGCATTCAAAAGCTACCGGCGCTTCCCCCACCCTGGGCGGCCTGATTTTTTCGGAGGCAATTTCCGTCAAACCAGCCTTCGTAAATTCATTAACGCCTTTATCGTATTCCGTGCTCGCCAACGACATTTGCTCCACGATTGGATAATTTACAATATTAATCACGACTTCTGGAACTTCCTGCACGTTTTCCAGGGTGTGCTTAGTCGTATTATCCCGGACCCGTCTGGCCGGAGAGAAAATCATAATGGGCGGATTAGCCCCAAAACAATTGAAAAAACTGAAGGGACTCAGATTTACATTACCTGCCCGATCAATGGTGCTGGCGAAGGCTATTGGCCGGGGTGCTACCGCAGATAGCATATACGCATGTAACTGGGCAGTAGTAATAGCATTTGCATCGAAGGATAAAAAGGAGTTCATAAATGTTGATCCGCAAGGGAACAGCCAGCCGCTCCGTGACCGTCAGCGAATGGCTGTCCTTTTTTATTTTATAACCGGAAATATTAAAGAGCAGGTAACACCTTGGTTCTGACCTCACCAAATCCAACCCGTTTGCCGTTTTTAATAGCATGACCCCGCATGGTGACGGTATCCAGGTCATTGATAAAAACCCGTTTTGATCCATCTTTCATAGTCAGTGGTTTGGTGCCGGCCCAGGCCAGTTCCAGCATGGAGCCAAAAGCAGTTTCGTCCGTACCACTAATCGTTCCGGAGGCCATCATGTCTCCGACATTCAGGTTGCAACCGTTGACGGTATGATGTGCCAGTTGCTGCGCCATATTCCAGTACATGAATTTATAATTGGACCGACAAACAACCGACTCCTCCACCCCCTCGGGCTGAATAGCTACTTCCAGGCTGATATCAAGGTTCTTATCCCCTTCATATTGCAGATACGGCAAAACCGGTGGATCCTGTTCGTACCCCTTCACCCGAAAATCATTCAGGGCCTCCAGGGTGACTACCCAGGGGGAAACAGAAGAAGCGAAACTTTTTCCCAAAAACGGGCCGAGAGGCACATATTCCCACTTTTGGATATCTCTGGCCGACCAATCGTTGAATAGCACAAAGCCAAAGATGTGGTCCTCCGCATTGGCTGTCGATACTTGCTGGCCCAGTTTAGTAGGTTTACCAATGATAAACCCCATCTCCAGTTCAAAGTCCAGCCGGCCCGTTGGCTGGTACACCGGGATCTGACTGTCTTTTGGCAAGACCTGTCCTTTGGGCCGGTGAATATCAGTTCCACTAACTACGATCGAAGAAGCCCGACCGTGGTACCCGACCGGAATATGCTTCCAGTTGGGAAGCAGGGCATTTTCCGGGTCGCGGAACATCTTTCCGACGTTGGTGGCATGCTCGATACTGGAGTAGAAATCTGTGTAGTCGCCAACTTTGACCGGCAGGTGCATAGTGGCATCCGATTGGTCAACCAGCACATCTTCAATGAGTTGCAATGCCTGGCTGCCCTCCAGCAATAATTCCTGTACTTTCAACCGGACCGCATTGGTAACGGGTTTGCCAAGGGCCATAAAATCATTTATGTATTCCTGTTGAAACACGTCTTGTGGTGCTCCCAATTTTTCGAAATGCCCTAAACTGGCTACTGCCGACAGATCAAGAATGCTATGGCCGATGGCAACACCTATTCTTTTGCTTTTTTTGGAAGTGGAAAATATGCCGAAAGGCAGGTTGTAAATGGAGAAGTCAGAGTTTTCGGGTACATCGACCCATGATTGTAGGTTTAACATGTAGTATTTTGAACACCGGGCATATATTTAGGAGGAGAAAAAAAGCAGTCCCTGCCTTTTTTTCGGATCAATTTCCCCTGCATAAACAATCACACCGGGTAATTTTTTTTTATAAAGGTTACCTGTCTTGCACGTATAATTTCGAGAGGAGTTTTCTCAATGCCCGTTAGCGCTGACCGGGTCAGTATGCTCCAGCCATGATTGGTAGTATTTACCATCGTCGAGCTTAAGGGCGTCTTCAGTCACCTGCAGTGGCCGGAAAGTATCGATCATGACGGCCAATTCTTCCGTTACTTTTTGGCCGATACTGCGCTCGTAGGCGCCCGGATGAGGCCCGTGAGGGATACCTGCCGGGTGCAGCGTGATGTAGCCTGGCCCGATGTTATTGCGGCTCATGAAATCTCCGTCCACGTAGTACAGCATTTCATCCGAATCAATATTGGAATGGTTGTATGGTGCCGGAATTGCCTTCGGGTGGTAATCAAACAAGCGGGGGCAAAAAGAGCAAATTACAAAAGCTTTGGTCTCAAAAGTTTGATGCACTGGTGGTGGCTGGTGTACCCGACCGGTGATGGGTTCAAAGTTGTGAATGGAAAATCCGTACGGGTAATTATAACCGTCCCAACCGACCACATCAAACGGATGCGATTCGTAGACCAGCTCGTGCAGCATTCCTTCTTTTTTAATTTTCATTCGAAATTCTCCTTTTTCATCGTGGGTTTCCAGCTCGGCGGGCAGTTTGTAGTCGCGCTCGCAGAAAGGAGAATGTTCCAGCAACTGGCCGAACCAATTGCGGTACCGCTTTGGAGTATAAATCGGATGAAAAGATTCTGCGTACAGCAACCGGTTGTCTTCCGTGTCAAATGATATCTGGTAGATCATGCCCCGTGGAATGATCAGATAATCACCGTATTCGAATTGGATATTACCGAGCATAGTCCGCAGCGTGCCGGTGCCTTTATGCACAAAAAGCATTTCATCTGCATCAGCATTTTTGTAGAAATAATCGGTCAGCGAATGGCGGGGTGCAGCTACGCCGATATGAATGTCACCATTGACGAGCAGAGGTGTGCGGCTATCCAGAAAATCATCTTTAGCCGGTGCATTGAAACCGACCAGTTTGCGGGAATGGATATTTTTCGCAACAGCTATTTTTGGAGAAACGTCAATAGATTTACGGACTTCTCTGACCATGGTCGGTCGGCGATGGTGGTACATCAGGGAAGACATGCCATCGAAGCCTATGGTCCCAAACAGTTGTTCGTAATACAAACCACCTCCGGGTTTCTCAAAAATGGTATGTCGTTTTTGGGGGACTTTTCCGAGTTTGTGATAAATTGGCATGGTTAGGTATTTTTAAATTGTTCTTGATGGAAAATGGCAAAGCTAATAAAGAAGACAGCCAATCCGGACAGTTTTGGAGGAGAGTTTTATCAGTTTAGAACCGTAGTTAATGCTGTTTATTACTCATGTTACGCAAGAAATGCGGAGCAGCATAGACCTCGCCTTTTGAAA
>JBFIJS010000532.1:0-3729 GCA_041600595.1 Saprospiraceae bacterium
ACGTTCCGGATTGTTCCGGTAGCCACGATGATTGTTCTATCAGGGATCTGGTAGCCGATGTAACTCCATGTCTTGGCGACGGGACCTTCTATGTCGTGCTCGATTTTGTTCATGAGCACGTCAGCAATACCGGTTTCAGTGTGCAGGGCAACGGGATCAATTACGGCCTCTTTGGTTACGACGAGCTGCCTATCAGCATTGGCCCGTTGATCGGAAACGGAACGACACCTTACGAATTTGTGGTTCGGGATTTAAATATGTTTGATTGTAAATCAGCTATCGGGATCGGTGCAGTCGATTGTGAAATAAATGGTGATTGCCAGATCACTGACTTGATAGCTGCGCCCGGAAGCTGTCATTCGGACGGGACCTTTAACTTATGGGTCAACTTTGATTTTGAAAATGTGACCAACCTGTATTTCGATGTTTATTTTAATGGCCAGTATGTTAATTATTTGCCGTTGTCGAGCCTGCCCGTTGTCATTCCGCACCTGGAAAGCAATGGAGAACCAACTCAGGAGCTGAAAATATGCATCAACGACACCCCGGGCTGTTGTGCTACCTATACATTCGATGATCCAGGCTGCATGGAACCTTTGGTCAGTTGGCCCGGCGATACGGATTTTAACGGGCAAACCAATCATTATGACTTGTTGAATATTGGACTTGCTTACAACACCAGCGGACCCGTGCGAGCTATTCAGGGAATTGAATGGCTGGCCCTTGATGCTCCTGACTGGGAACAATATTTTCATTCGGGGCACAATTTCAAGCATGCCGACTGCGATGGAAACGGCCTGGTAGATAAAATAGATATTCAGGCCATCGAAGTGAATTTTGGCGCAACCCACGGAGATACCCAGCCGATGGTTTTTCTGGGCGGGAACGAAAATGACCCGCCCTTCTATGTTGACCTGCCGGAAAATACCAACCTGTCTACCGGAAGTCAGGTATTTGCTCCGATCATCCTGGGAAGTGCCGATCTGCCGGTCAAAGATTTGTACGGCATTGCATTTACCCTGGTGTTCGATCCGGATATTATTGTCCCGGAAAGCATCGAAATGCAATACGATCCGAGCTGGTTGGGAGTAGCCGATGTCAACCTGTTGACCTTTGATAAAACCCATGCGGATCAAGGGCGGGTTGATGTGGCCTTGGCCCGGTCCGATCAAAATGATGTCTCCGGTTTTGGGCACATCATGGCTTTCATCGGCATCATCGACAACATTGCCGGAAAAGAGGAAATGAAGGTTGAAATAGAAGGCGTCAGAGCGATCAATGGAGACCAATCCCTTATCCCGTTACATCGCCCGGTGGAGGTCATCGATTTAAGCGTTGCCACCAATGAGCCACAAAACGGCGTTTTCGCCCTTTACCCCAATCCAGTCAAGGACGTCTTGACACTGATTCACCCCAACGGCATTATGGTAGATAAAGTAGCGGTGTACGACACCAATGGCAGATTGATCCGGGAAGCATCTTTGCAGGGCAACTCCCTGGATGTAAGACTTTTAGTTAGTGGCGTTTACACCTTGAAAATAAAAACCAGAGAAGGTTTGTATGTAGAGCGTTTTATCAAATTTTAGCCTTCGGCAAATCCCTCGTGGTTTAAATGGCTTTGTGGTGCTTTCCACAAAGCCATTTTTTTTTGCAAGGCATTTGACCAATCTGACACGAATTGGTCACCTCGACAACTAAAGCTTTTGCCGCAAGGTTACTTTGTTCTTGCGTTTACGACCTTTTGTTTAATTTTATCCAAAAGCGCAAAACCTGTCCCTATGAATTCTAAAACTACCTCAATTGTCGTGTTGTGTTTCTTACCCTGGTCTTTACTCGCCTACAAGATCATCCCTTTTTGGCAAGAGGACTTTAGCTTCAATCAAATTCCCCTCGGTTGGGAGTCTACTGATGAAAATATCAGCAACCCGGTCATTTGGCAACATTGCGAAAATTACAATAATTGTCCGCCATTGAGTTTTTTCGGATTAGGGGTTTTTCCCGACTTCCGTTTTAACTCCGCTACCATGAAAAACGGATTTGCTTACATCGCCCCCCTGACTAATGGCGGATCGCACAAAAGCAGCCTAACCACAACTGCGATCGACTGCAGCAACCGGCAACAGGTTTTTTTGAGTTTCAGCACCTTTATAGTGGGTGAAAACAGCAACCTGGAAACCAACGCCAGGGTGGAAGTACGACAAGGGGCCGCTGGCGACTGGGTACCTTTTACCGTCTTTCCAAATTTGAATGCGCAAGCTGTGGAGCCAAATCCATTATCTCTGGCTTTTGGTTCGGCCCAGTGGATTACATCTTTCAACGGGCAGCGAGCAATTATCGATCTTTCACAAGTGGCCGCCGGTCAGGATGAGGTGTACATCCGGTGGCAATGGCAGTGGAGTGGGGAAGACGAATATTTCTGGTTGATTGACGATGTCAGCCTGCTGGATGAAAATCCGTTGTACGAAAATGCAATATGGGGCGCCAATCCTTTTGAGGGAGATTTTACCGGAGGATTGAATAACTGGACCGTCCCGCTCAATTTTAATTGTCTTTGGGAGTGGACCCCAAACGGCCTGTTGGATACAGAGGACAGCGGTGACCTGGCCGACCTGTATAATTGTTCCTGTACGGCGGCAGACGGCGCCATGGCCATCAATGCCCTTTGCAACGCACCAGACCCGACCCCCTCTCTGTCCGAGTTGGTTTCTCCCACCATCGATTTGTCAAATGCTGCCGCCAATAAACGCCTGGGAGTGCGGTTTACCCAGGCTGGTGTTATGGGAAATAACGCCGGGAACAGCCTGCCACTCACCTCCATCATGGTGAGTATTGATGGTGGTATGACATTTATCGACACCCTTTTTCTGAACCTCACCGAACCATTTCAAAAACCTTTTTGCAAGACGGAAACGGTCCCTTTGCCGCTGGGCGTGGCAGGCTCTGATCAGTTTGTTTTTAAATTCGTCTTTTCCGGGAACAGTTTCTTCTGGATTATCGATGACGTGATGGTTGTTGAGTTGTTTGATAACGACCTCAGTATCAGTAAAGATTTCTTTGCTGTGCCACCCAACTACAGCATAGCTCCCCAGATGATTGAACCGATCGAATTTTTGGCCGAGGTGAGAAATGTGGGCAGCCTTACCCAGGAATCGGTCCATTTATACGTGGATATTGTTAATGATTACAACCTCGAAACTGTTTTTTCGGATACCCTTTTTTTGGGAACCATTGAACCGGAAGTCATCAGTGATGCAGTCTCTTTTTCGAAAAAATTTACGCCAAAGGTTGGTTTCAAATACACCGGATACTATTCGGTTGCCAGTGAAAACGAAGACGAATTTCCCGCCAACAACACCATCGCTTTTCAATTTGAAACCACCGGAAACACCTTGTCGAAGAGTAAAGGTCGATTTTCCATCAATAGCGGATTTACACCGGAGAGCCAAAATGTCCGATACGAAATCGGTAATTGTTTTTTCATTCCACCTGGTGCACAAATGGATGCCGTATCAGTCACGTTTGCATTGGCCAACGCCCGTTTTATCGCCGACCAGCCTACCAATGTTCGGGTCAATTTGTATCAATGGGAAAATGCCGTTGGGATCGGCGATCAGAACGACGACATGTTTGCCAATGACCATGAGTACATCGAAGTGGCGCAGGAGACCTACACCCTGGCAGACAATACGCTGTTGTTGTGGGATACCATTCAGGTTAATTTTTCGACCC
>JBFIJS010000533.1:0-3725 GCA_041600595.1 Saprospiraceae bacterium
CAACCGGGAACCGAGAGAGTCGGAGGCCAACCCGAGGTCGGCCATCCTGAACGCCTCCAATGTCAGTCTGATGCCCGACGCCAGCCGGATGTATTACACCCTGTGCTCCGATGAAAACCCGCTGTTGCAGGAGCATTGCACCATCTGGTACCGCAACCGGTTTTACAACGGAGAATGGGGGCCTGCCGTCAAGTTGCCGGACCAGATCAACATCCGGCATTACACCAATACCCACCCAACGGTCGGGTACGACTGGGCTTTGAAAAAATATCTCCTGTATTTTGTATCCAACCGGCCAGGGGGCGCGGGTGGCAAAGACATCTGGTGCAGTGAGATCGAAAGAGACGGCACTTTCGGCGAGCCCTACCCTATTTCCATCAACACACCCGGCGACGAGATTACACCGTTTTTCCACCAACCTTCCCAAACGCTGTTCTTCAGCTCGGAAGGCTGGGAAAACAAAGGCGGTTTTGATATTTTTCACGCCAAAAAAACGGCAGAAAAAGACTGGAAAGCCCCCGTCAACATGGGCTCCCTCCTCAATACTGCCGACGATGAATTCTACTACACCTTCCACACCTCCTCCAAATTTGCTTACTACGTTGCCGGCAAGCGGGGAAAGGACTGGATGAATACCGACATCTTCGAAGCACGCGTTTTCATCGATTATCAATTGCGTGCTTTTGACATCCAATCCAAGACTACGGTTGAAAATGCAACCATCGAAATAGTTGACCTGAAATCTGGTGCCAACGGAAAATACAACACCGGCCCGTCGCATCACGACCTGAAAATAAAGCTGGAACCGGGTACCATCTACGACATAAAAGTTTCGGCCAACGGCTTCGAGCCAAAAACATTTCAGGTCGATACAGAAAGCATCAGTTATTTTACCCTGCTGGAAAAAAATGTATTCTTACACCCCTACGCAAGACCCTGATTTACACGCTTCTACACCTTATTTATCGAAATAAATTTGCTCCTGCCTGCGATCTGACTATCTACACCGGAGGCAATTTTACACTTTTCTGAGGCCTCCGGCATGTAGCTGGTTTTTCATCTCCATTTTATTATTTCAAAAGACTTCGTCCTTTCGCAATCCGGCGAGCGGACCCGGTGTTCCTGTCCACTCAGTGCCACTGGGCAAATGGTCACTCAACTATTTTTGTAAAAACTTTACCTTTGCACATTATTTTTCAACATGAAAATAACCGCAAACATATTGGCGATCTATTTTTTGCTGTGCAGCTTCATCCCCCGCACGGATTTCAGCCAGTTGCTGCGGTTAAAAGATTTGCAGGAACATTACCAGCTCCATCGTCAGGAAGCCCTGGCGGCCGGTAAAGATGTCTCCCTCCAAGAATTTCTGTACAATCACTTCGTCGAACAGAACAACCACGAACACCCCGACGACGGAGGAGGCCACGACAGTCTGCCCATGCACTCCTGCCAGGTGTCCGTTCTGATGGCATTCGCCAAAATGGACGACATCAGCGACACTGTCGAAATAACAAAATCGCTCTCCCAGCCCGTATCCAAAGACGAGTTCTACCGTCCTGTTTTCCTCTCTGTCATCGACCAGCCACCCTGCTAAACGGGACCCTTTCCTTTTCCTAAAAGACTATTAATCAGCCTTTTAGCCTAATCCTTTTTTACTATCCAGCCAATACCCGTGCGGTTTATTCCACGGAAATGACTTTGTTAAAAGCTACTGGTATTGGCACCATCTGAATCATCCATTTTGACATGATTGAATCTATCATTCGCCTCTCCGTACACAACAAGCTCGTCGTCGGACTCCTGGTACTCGGGCTGATTGCGGGAGGCATCTACTCACTGAACCAACTGCCCATCGATGCCGTACCCGACATCACCAACAACCAGGTGCAGGTCGTCACGGTCTCCAGTTCGCTGGCGGCACAGGAGGTCGAGCAGTTCATCACTTACCCGGTGGAAATGGCCATGGCCAACATCCCCAACGTAACGGAAATCCGCTCCATTTCCCGTTTTGGGCTATCGGTCGTTACCATCGTTTTTGAGGATTTCGTGCCCATCATGACCGCCCGCCAGTTTGTCAAAGAACAAATCGGCATCGCCGAGGCGGAAATCCCCGCCGGGCTGGGCCGACCCGAACTCATGCCTATCACCACGGGTCTCGGAGAAATTTACCAGTACGTCCTCCAGGTGCAACCCGGTTATGAAAACCGCTATGACGCCATGCAACTCCGCACCATCCAGGACTGGATTGTCAAGCGGCAGCTTGCCGGCACCCCCGGCATCATCGAAACGAGCAGTTTTGGCGGTTACCTCAAACAGTATGAGGTCGCTCTCGATCCCTATCTTATGCAAAGCCTTGACATCACGGTGCGGGAGGTTTTCGACGCCCTCGAAATGAACAATCAAAACTCCGGCGGCAGTTATATCGAGAAAAACACCAATGCTTATTACATCCGCACGGAGGGTTTGGTGAAGTCATTAGCCGATATTGAAAATATCCCCATTGCCACCCACAACAACGTGCCGGTGCTGATCAAAGACGTCGGAACAGTTGGGTTTGGCAGCCCCAAACGATTTGGCGCCATGACGATGGACGGCAAAGGCGAAGCCGTTGGCGGCATCACCCTGATGCTCAAAGGCGGCAACTCCTCCGAGGCCATCCAGAATGTCCACGACCGTATCGAAATTGTAAAAAAATCATTGCCCGAAGGCATTGATATTTACCCTTATCTCGACCGCTCCGTACTGGTTGGAAAAACGATCAGCACCGTTAAAAAGAACCTGCTGGAAGGCGGCATTATCGTGGTGCTTGTGCTTATCCTCCTGCTCGGCGACCTGCGGGCAGGGTTGATCGTGGCCTCGGTCATTCCGCTGGCCATGCTTTTTGCGATCATCCTGATGAACTATTTCGGCGTGTCCGCCAACCTCATGTCGCTTGGGGCCATCGACTTCGGGATCGTAGTGGATGGGGCGGTGATCGTGGTGGAAGGGGTGCTGCACGGGCTGTTCACCTACCACGTGGGCAAACAACTCACGCAAACGGACATGGACGGCATCATTATCGAATCGTCGGCCAAGTTGTTTCGGTCGGCGGTTTTTGGGGTCTTCATCATCCTCGTTGTTTTTGTACCCATCATGACGCTCACAGGCATCGAAGGAAAAATGTTCCGCCCGATGGCTATGACGTTCAGCTTTGCGGTCTTGGGAGCACTCATTTTATCGCTGACTTATGTACCAGCCATGTCGGCGTTGGTTTTGTCCAAAAACATCAAAGCCCACCAAACCTTTGCGGATAAAATAATGAACTTCCTGAAAAGGCTGTATGAGCCGGTGCTTCAGTTTTCGCTGAAATATTACGCCCTCGTTTTGGCGGCAGCCGTGGTCTTTTTGATCGGTTCATTTTTGTTATTCCGAACCATGGGCTCGGTCTTCATTCCTACCCTCGAAGAAGGCGACCTCGCCATGCAGATGACCATCCAGCCGGGCAGCTCGCTGCAGGAAAGCGTCCGCTCCTCCAGTAAGGCCGAGAAAATCTTACTGGATAATTTCCCGGAGGTCAAACACGTCGTTTCCAAAATCGGTACGGCCGAAGTGCCCACCGACCCCATGGCCATTGAAGATGCCGACATCATGATCGTCCTGAAAGACAAAGAAGCGTGGACCACCACCGACGACCGGGAAACGCTGGTAGAAATGATGAAGGAAAAACTCTCCGTCGTCGCTGGTAC
>JBFIJS010000534.1:0-3718 GCA_041600595.1 Saprospiraceae bacterium
GGTCATCCTTGTAGTGATCCGGCAGCACCGGGTCGAAATCGGCCAATACGTTGAGCTGGGTGTCGAGGGTGTCCCGGCTGTTGAGGTCACGGTGATATTTACCGGCCCAAAAGAAAGATTTTTCGCCTTCCTTCACTTGCAGTCCATCCAGGTTTACGCCTTTAGAGGTAAGCAGATTCAGCATATCCTGCGGAAAATCATCCCCGATGACGGATACCAGGTTGATGCCTTTCACAAAATAGGATGCAGCGAGGGAAATATACGTACAAGCACCTCCGACGATCTTGTCGGCTTTGCCAAGGGGGGTCTCAATATCGTCGAAAGCGACGGTTCCTACGGTTAATAAACTCATTATGAATAGTTGTGTGCTAAGGTGATTCGCCGGTGAACGCCCGGCAAATAGTTAGCCAGTCAATTTTGCCTGCGAAATAACGAAGACTGTGGATTTTAAACAACTTCTCGGGGGCCATTCCCTTCCCGGACCGGCGCTGTCACACGGCGAAGGAGTGGTAACAGGCAGTGCCTGCTCCGCTGGCTGGCAGGTGCCGGTCATTCCACAGTAAGTCCATTAGGTTTGGCTTTTGTTTGTGCGTAAACAAATACCCCCAACCCGACTGGCATCAGTACCGAAACCCAAAAGATCAGGTTGTAGTAGACGGGCAAAAACCCCAACTCTCCCCAGATCAGCATGCCCTGCCCGAATAAAATGAACTCGGACAAAACGATGCCTGCCAGCAATATCGTCAGTCCCGCCCTGGCCGTTTTGGAAGCCAGAAAGATCAGGTTCTCGTGGGCTGCAAAACCAAGCAAAAAACAACTGGCCATGCCAAGCAGAAGCAGGTGGATAAACCCCAGCACAAAATTGCGGATGGTGTAGGCCACAACGCCGATTTGCGGAACGATGACGGCCGTCTGGATGATTATTTTTATAAAAAATGAAATCAGCGCCAGGAGGAATAAATGGCGTACCCAGCCCATAAAATGCCCCTCCAGGAAGGTTCTTATCTCGTGGTAAATGAGAAAGAAGTAAATCAGCGCGACCATTTGCAGGGCTACCCCTGCGCTGTTGATCCAAAATAAAACCGGCAGCGGGGTACTCCAGGTCACTGCCAGTACGTACGTAAGCAAACAGGAAGCTACCATAAAGTACAGGAAACGGTTGGCATTTTTGCCGGAAATGGTCAGCCGGTGAAATTCAGTCATTTTGAAAAACAGCCCGAGAATCGCAAAAATGACCCAACCATTGAATTGGAAGTGCAGGTAAAACTGAACCGCAGCGTAATAAACCGCCGACCCGGCCCTCCCGGTCACCATCAGCACCGGCATCAACCAGATAGCAAGGGTGGACAACACCATAAACCAGAGGGCCAGTTGCACAAACCGAAAGGAATACCGGCCTTGATTCGGCCCTTTGGCATCCTGCAAAAAACGCCACATAAAAAAATAGGACGCAACGATATGTAAGCCCGAAAAAGCAATGGAAAAACCAGCGTACCCCTGTAGTGGAAAAGCAACCGCCATCCCCAACACCGACAGTTCGGTCAGCCAAAACAGCTTGTTATAATACGATGCCCGCTGCTTTTCCGCGGGCAAAAAATAATGTATGAGCAAGGCATAAATCGCCAGGTAAATCCAGCCCAGCATCGCTACGTGTGAATGAGCATGCATCATATAGCGATAGTCCATCCATCGGAGTTCTTCCACGAAGGCAAAACGCATGAGCGCTCCCATGACGGCAGCCATGAAAAAATTAAGAAGGGCGATGTAGAGCCAGGTATTGGCTGAAGAAGTGGTATTTTTCACTTGCTGATGTGCTTGCAGTTTCCCGTTGCTCCGAAAGGATCGGTGGTCACAGGTTGTGTTTCGTTCACGCCCCAGCAACGGCCGTTCCTTCCGGAAAAACAGGGAAGCTGAGAAAACCTGACATTGCCGACTGGCCTGCGCCGGTCGACATGGTCAGGAATTAGTAGATCAGAAGCCGGAAAATTGCCAGCCGGTTGACAAGCAGGGCCTCCCGCACGTCGAACAGCCCTATGCCGGCCTCCAAACAACCTTTGTTATTTAGCATCATTTTCGAACATGAACTCCAGGACGTCCCGGGCATCTGTCATCGACAGATTTTGATTCGGCATCCGGACCAGACACTGCTTGAGCATTTCCCTTGCTGCCGGGTCTTTTTCCAGCATTACATCCACGTTGAGGGTCATATTCATGATCCATTCCGGGGTGCGCCGTTCGGTGACGCCCTTCCAGCCTGGGCCCACTACCCTTTGGTCGGTAAGTTTGTGGCAGGCGGCACATTTCATATCGTAAATGTTCTGACCGCGGGCGATCATTTCAGCGTTGAGGGGAGAATTCAACTCCACGTTTTTGACTTCGCCAATGCCTTTGGGATCAGCGGTGGGCTCGTCGGCTACCATACTTTTAGGCGGTGGTGCGTCGGAAGCATTACCGGAATCGTTGTTGGAACAAGCCACTGCAAACAGGGCCATTAAAATGAAAACAAGTGATTTTTTCATGGTGAAAAATGATTTTTAGTGCAAAATGACAGGCGCAAAATGAAGTTTGACAAAAACGCTTACAACCTGGGTTCAGGCCGGCTTTGCTTTTTATCAAGCTGACAGTCTGTGCTATATTTTCAATCCTTGCCGTTCCACCATCAAGGCCATTTCCCCGATGGTCTGGTATTTCAAATGAAACTGCAGCCCCTGGCGATAGGCGTTGGCCTGCATGTGCAGGGGGCAGGGTTTGTCGGATGAACATTGCGGCAGGCCTATCACACATCCGGAAAACACATTGGATCCGTCAATGCAGATAATGACATCCTCAAGGGTCGCCTTTTGGTTCTCTTCACTTAAATAAAATCCACCGTTGGGGCCCTTTGCGGAAGAAACCAACCCGTGCTTCGATAGTTGCTGAAGGATTTTGGCCAGAAAGTGTTTGGGTGCTTTCAAGGCTTCCGCCAGCTCCGCTACACCTACCCGGTAGTCGTCCTTGTAAAGGGATAAATGCAAGACGGCCCTGATGGCATATTGACAGGTTTTAGAGAACATTCTGTTTCATTTATTTTTTGTTAAAGACTCAATAGAGGATAAATATATCCTTTTTTAAAGACTCCAAAATTTCAAAAAACTTATTTCAAGAAAAAAAATAGCCCTCCCCACATCCACTCCATTTTTAAAAACCATTGCAAACCTAATTTTTGCAGCCCCTTTGCCCCCTGATAAAAATCATTTATCCCAACTGATTTGTGTCATTTTTCCACATCTCCCTCCAAACGACATTTGCCCTATAAAAGATAAAAAGGTCTTTTATTAAAAAGATAAACCTAATTTATTTCCACCGCCCGCAGCCCGGATCGCCGCATCTGCAACATTTGGAAATCCAGGCTGTGCGATAAAAAAAATCAACTATGAAGAGTCATCATGGCACTTGGCCATTTATCTGTTTTCTCCTGGTCGCTGCCGGGCTTTTGTTCGTTTCCAGCTGCGGCAATCAGGGAGCTGCCAACCAAAACTCGAAAGGGGCACTCAGCAGCGATGCTGCCTCACAGGTGTATGTAGCCCCGGGCGAACACGATGAATTTTACGCCTTTATGTCCGGTGGTTTCAGTGGCCAAATTGGCGTTCATGGGTTGCCATCCGGCCGTCTGTTTAAGGTCATCCCCGTTTTTTCCGTAGATCCGGAAAAAGGTTATGGATTCAATGAGGAGACCAAA
>JBFIJS010000535.1:0-3716 GCA_041600595.1 Saprospiraceae bacterium
CCCTGCATTTTGGTATCCAACCATCCCGGCACCCTGATGGATCCGCTGAATGTAGCCGTGCTGATGAAGCGGCGGGTTAATTTTTTGGCGAATGCCGGATTGTTTGCTACCCCTTTTTCCAATTGGTTTTTCAGCACCTTTTACTGTATCAAGGTAGAACGGCCGAAAGATACCGGCGGCAAACCCCTGCAAAATGAGGAGGCATTTAAAATGGCGGCTGATTACCTGACCGGCGGAGGTTGCCTGTACATGGCACCGGAGGGGGGAAGCCACTCGGGGCGGCAATTGAATAAATTGAAGACCGGACCCGCCCGCATTGCCCTGAATACAGAAGCGGCCAACGACTTTAGCCTGGGACTCGTCATCCTGCCGGTCGGGTTGAACTACTCCGATCCCGGCAAATTTCGCAGTAAACTGCTGACCGTAATGGGAGAGCCGATTGCCGTGGCGGATTTTAAGGCAGACTGGCAACAGGACAGGGTAGAAGCGGTGCGCAAACTGACCGATGTTCTGCGGGAGAGAATGGAAGCGACACTCATTGATACGGCTGACGAGGAAGAAGACCGGCTGCTGGCAAAAGCTGAAACCATTTTGCAGCACGACAGCCCGCTTAGCGGAGCACCCTTAATCGCCCGTTCACAAAAGTTGGTGACAAAGATCCAGGACTGGCGCGCTGATCAGAAGGCTTTTTATCGTTCTTTCCGGGAAACAGCGAATACCTATTTTCAAAAACTGACTACCGTCGGAACGTCGGACCTTGCGGTGAAAGGTGGTGTTCGGACGCCGTATTTATTGATGGTGTTGGTGTTTCCGGTTTTTGTTCTGGGATTTCTAATTCATTTTCTACCGGCGTATTTCACCAAAAAAATGTGCGACCGGTTGAGCTCCGATCCGTCCTGGGTACCAACTTTCAAAATCCTGGGCGGGTTGATCATTTACCCGCTAACCCTCTTTCTGCAGTTTTGGATTTTCAAAAAAAGTATTGCTTTCTTTTGGGAAACGGCTGCGTGGTGGAAATGGGTTTACCTGGCTCTTATCATACCGACCGGTTTGGCAGCGGAGTGGTTTTTGGAAAAATACAACCTCTTCGTGAGCAACCGGCAGTACCGCATATTTGCGAAGCGCCACCCGGTGGAGGCCGCATCCCTGGCGGAAATGCGGAAAGATCTCCGGACGGCGGTCTCTTGAACGGGGATTTTACAGCGTCAACCGGCGCAAAACGAAAAGGGCTGGGGCCACGCTATTTCAGCCATTATTCGGTTTGAGAAAATGCCGATGTAACGGTGCCATTTCCCAACCGGGACCATTTATCAAGCAATCATTTTTGTTCCTGTCGCCATGGTCGAACAGCTCATCTTATACACCTTCCTCGCTGCTACTGCGGTACAACTGTTTTTTTGGCTGTACTTTTTCAGCCGCCTTGCATTTTACAAAAATCAAAAAGGAGCAGGTGAAACAGAACAAAAAATGGCTGCCTGCGTAATGGAGAAAAAGCAGGTGCAAAATCCCATCACCGATGACTATCCTCCAGTCTCCATTATCATCTGCGCACACAACGAATCGCAAAATTTAAAGGCCCATCTCGACCGTATCCTAAATCAAAGCTACCGTTCCTATGAAGTTTTGGTCATCTCCCACAATTCATCTGATGAAAGTTTAAATATATTATCATCTTTGCAACATCGCTTTAAACATTTGAAGATTGTTGAATGCAACGATCCTCGTCCCGGAAAAAAAATAGCTTTGACAAAAGGAATCCGGGAAGCGAAACACGAAGTTCTTTTACTGACAGATGCCGATTGTGTGCCAGCCGGTGATGAGTGGCTTCAGAAAATGGTGAGACCGATGAGAGGTGAAACAGAGCTCGTTTTGGGTTTTTCGCCTTACGCCGAAACGCCAGGTTTTTTGAACAAATTCATCCGCTTTGAAGCTGTTTATACTGCCATACAGTACTTGTCCTTTGCCCTTGCGGGCATCCCTTACATGGGAGTCGGACGAAATATGGCTTACAAAAAACAGCTTTTCCATCGGGCAAAGGGGTGGGAAAAGCACCAGGACCTGGCTTCAGGCGACGACGATTTGTTCGTCAATGAAGTGGCCACAAAAAAAAATACGGTTATTCAGCTTGATCCGGAAAGTTTTGTTTTTTCAAAACCAAAATTAAACTGGAAAAGCTATAGACGTCAGAAAACGAGGCATTTATCAACTGGAAAGCGTTATAAACTACCACATAGAATTCTACTATTTTTACTCGCTGTGAGTCATTTTCTACACTATGTTTTGGGGGCTGTATTTTTCATATATAACTTTAGCATAATATTTGCTCTATTGGGATATACGGTGAGGATGAGTGTAGTGATGGCTATTAGTAACGTCATTTTGAAGCGGCTGCGACATCAAAAATTGTGGCCCTGGGTCCCTGCCCTCGATGCTTTTCTGATACTATACTACGTTCTGTTCACACCGGCTATTCTCATGAACAGTAACACCCAGAGATGGAAGTAACACTTACGAAACACACCAATGGTCTGTCAAGTCAGACCGCCACCACAACCCACAATCTTTCACCTAAAGCCACTGAAGATTACGTCTTGGTTCAAGCTGCCATTAATGGCAATCAACGGGCTTTTTCAACCTTGTTGGACCGCTATCGAGCCTCGGTTTACAACCACCTGTTAAAGATGGTTCGCAACCCGGACGATGCCGAAGATCTCACCCTGGAAGCATTTGGCAAAGCGTTCAACAAACTTTCCACCTACGCACCGCATTTTGCGTTTTCGACCTGGCTTTTCAAAATTGCCGTCAATAACTGCATTGACCACATTCGCAAAAAGCGCCTGCATTTCCTCAGTATCGATCAGCCTTTCGAGCCCAATGGCGACAAAGACTTTACCGGCACTATCCGCACCTTTGCCCGCAATCCGGAAGAAGAGGTCATCCGCAACCAGAAATTGCAAATGGTAAAGCGTTCCATCGGCGATCTCAGCCACAAGTATCGTCTCATGATTGAGTTGCGTTACTACGAAGAGCTGAGCTACGAGGAGATTGCCAACGAGCTGGAAATCCCGCTCGGTACTGTCAAGGCTCAATTGTTCCGTGCCAAAGAAATGCTCTACGGTATTATGCAGCGCCCGGGGCATTCCGCTTACCTGGAAACGACCCGGCGGTATAATTAATTAGAAAGAATGACTGATCATTGCCGGTTGGTTTGGAGCTGGAAGAGATTTCGTCCCATGCCGCTGGCACTGATTGGCTTTCCCACTTTTTAATTTGCCTGGAACGCTATGATCATTTATGGCGAAGAACCGTGTCGTTTTATATTACGACAAAACTGAATGGGGTACACATAACGTAGTGCGTCCGGGAAGTTGTTTGTTGATAAAGCGATGCTGTACTGCGTTGTAAAGATTTATTCTTGTCTTGTATTCAGCACCTATTTTGCTGAATCCTTTTGAGGCACACCCGAAGTAAATCCGGGGCAGCCATTGGGCAGGCTGAACTGAAAAGCATCAGATTATGCTCTGCATCGATCAACATGCTTTATTAAGTTTTGTGCTGTACCCGGATCCAACCTTTGTCTTACATTAATACACTGTAACAAATGTTTCTTTAAAAAATAAACCGGGAATGTGGGCCGAAAAAAACAATCGGGCAATTAAGTTCTTGACTGCTCGGCCCAACGGGATTTTAAGGGGCGGCGTCGTCCCGATGCATCG
>JBFIJS010000536.1:0-3693 GCA_041600595.1 Saprospiraceae bacterium
AGGTGCCCCCCGAGCCAATCTCCGGTTCGAGGGTCGTTTCTCCGTTTAAAATGTCGCCATCGGTGGTTGTCCAGAGGTAACTAAACGCAGGCCCGGTGGAAGAGCCGGTACCATCCAAAAGGACTGAGGTGGTATTGCAATCAAGCTGCACCACCTCTCCGGCATCGGCGACCGGCAGCGACTGGTCGGCCATCACCTCGACTACATCGGTGGTTGTACAGCCATTGTCAGGGTCGGTGATGGTCAGGGTGTAGGTGCCATTTTGATCGACAATGGGCTGTGGGGTATTTTCTCCGGAAACAATATTTCCGTCGGTGGTGGTCCAGGAAAAACTGACACCGGCCTGCGAACCGGATGCATCCAGCGTGATTTGACTGGTGGTACAGGTCAGTTCTTCCGGGGTTTCGATGACGATATCCGGAGGGATCACATTGCCCTCTACCAGGATCGAATCTTCCGCAGTACAGCCATTGGCGTCGTCGGTCAGCACCAGGGTGTAGGTGCCGGTCTGGTTTATTTCGGGCATGGAAGTTTGTGATCCGGAGACGATATTCCCGTCGGTGGTGGTCCAGGCAAAGGCCAGGTTGCCGGCGCCGGTCGAGCCGCTGGCATCGAGGGTGAAATTAGCTACCAGGCAGGTGAGTTGCCCCGGTGTCGCAAAATCAATGACCGGTGGTGTCTGGTCGCTGTTGACCAGTGCCAGTACCGTAGCTGTACAGCCATTGTCCTCATTGGTCACCACCAGCTGGTAGGTGCCGGCCGCATCGACTTCAATGCTTTCGCCGGTGGTTCCGGAAGTGATGTTGCCATTGGTGGTTGACCAGTTGTACGATAGATTGGGGCCACCGGAAGAACCGGAGCCATCAATGGTTACGGTGGTATTATTGCAATCGAGGTCACCGTCGGGTTGGGCTTCGGCAGTGGGCAGGGTCAGGTCGGCCGTCACAATGGTCGATGCTTCGGCCGTGCAGCCGGTGCTCTCATCGGTCACCAACAAGGTATAGGTGCCACCGGCGCCCACCTCGGCGATGATGTCCGTTTCACCTGAGATAATAAAGCCATTGGGGGTGGTCCACAGGTAGGTGATATTGGGACCTACGGTTGAGCCACTGCCGATGACAGTGCCTGTCGTGGAATTACAGTTGATATGATTACCCGTCGTGGCGAATGCATCGGGTGGAAGGTCGGCGATGACCTCTACCAGCGCCGTTGACGTACACGGACCAAATGACGTGCTGACCGAAACGGTGAGTTCATAGGTGCCCGGCGTTCCCACCAAAGGTGTGAGGGTGTTGGCACCAGACAGGATCGTACCGTTGAAGGTCGTCCATTGATAGGTGACACCGGCTCCGGCAGAAGAGCCCGTGCCGTTCAGGGTAATGCCTGCCCCGCCATTATTACAGGGGATGGATTCAAAGGGATTGGCGATAGCCAGGGCATCAACGACTGTAACGGTCACCTGATCCGTGCCGGAGCAAACCGGGCCAAAGGTGATATCGTCGATGGCAAAGTCGTTGCCGCTGCCGGCGGTGTTTTGATTGGTAATGCAAATTTCGGCAGAGGTCGATCCACCGGAGTTCCAGGTTTCAAAGAAATTGGTCCAGTTGCAAAGTGCCGAGGAGAGGTTGAAGGGGTTGCCCAGCAATATGCCATTCACCGAAAACTGCAGGATAGCCGGGTTGGATGGGTTGACAGAAGTGAGCCAGGCGCTGAATTCATAGGTGGTATTGGGATCTACGGTTACTGTCTGGCACCAGATGGGGGCTCCCGGCGTGGTGGAACCATTCACGACCATCATATTGCTACCCGGGCAATTAGCAAAGTTGGTGTGCGTCAGCAAAGGATTAGTGGAAATGGCGTATTCCCCCTCGTTCGACAACAGTCCAAATGGCCCGCCGGTGCCGGGGATATAACTGCTCGAAAAACCAACCGAGCCGGCTTCAAAATCGCCGTTGAAGATCAGGTTGGTGGTCGCACCCTGCCCGTTGGCCGTTAAAGTAAAAGTCGTCGTGCCCGATACATAAACCTCCGGATTTAAGGAATTGGGGTCGGACATACCAAACGGCGGATCCCAACTGACACTGCTGAATGGCCCGCCTACCGAACCGTTCAGGGTGACCGTCTGCCCCGGCGCACAGATAATGATATCGTCGCCCGCATTGACGGGCAGGGGGTTGACGGGCGGATTTTCTGCGATAGCATTTACCAGACAAAAGAAGAAAAAGGATATGAAGAATAAAGCTCTTTTCATGAGTGTAAATTAACAAGGCTGTGCAGTGGTAAATGGACGGAATCGGCCCTCTTTAGCAGACTGTTTTTTTCCGTTTGTATCAGGTTGCCTCTTGTGGAATGACGACCGGGCCGTCAATGCAGAAAGGAAAGCTGTTTCGGTCCACGTGTTTGTTTTAAAAAACCAAAAATAACAAAAACCCGCACCTAACTGCTTGTTGGCTACAGTTTAGCATACCGGAATGTAAAGGAATTGGCAAAAACCCAAAGCGGTTAATGCTGTATTTTCCCTTCCTCTCTTTACCGGCAGGAAAATTTTGCGAAAAAGTAACTCTATACCCTTCGATCCAACGACCTGCGTGAATGGTCATTGGCACCTCCTGCAACACAAATCGCCGGATTTGGGCAAGAGCCTCAGAAAGCAACGGCTAATCTGGAGATTCGAATTACATTTGCCCAAAATTGAAAGATGTCTGGTCACCTGGCGGTAAATTTTACAGATGGATGGCGTATCGGCTACGTCACTGAACCGCCACCTGGCCAGCTAATTTTTGTAATTCATGAAAATTATCTGTATCGGCCGCAACTATGCGGACCACGCCAAAGAATTGAAAAATCCCGTTCCGGGCAAGCCGATCGTGTTTATGAAGCCACCGTCGGCCTTGCTCGTCAATGAAAAGCCTTTTTACTATCCCGATTTTACCAAAGATCTCCACTACGAACTGGAGGTGGTTTTGAAAATAGCTAAAAACGGGCGGTACGTCCAGCCGGAATTTGCCAGCGGTTATTACCAGGAAGTTTCTCTCGGCATTGATTTCACTGCCCGCGATGTGCAGGACGAACTAAAGAAGAAAGGCCATCCGTGGGAACTCGCCAAAGGTTTCGATCATTCCGCCGTGCTCGGTGAATGGATCGATCTGCACGAGGTGCAAACCGGCGGCAACATTGAGTTCCGTTTGGAAAAAAATGGTGAAACGGTACAGCACGGCCAGACTCGAGACCTGATTTTTTCGTTCGACTCGCTGATCGTTTACATTTCTCAATTCTTTAAACTCCAAATGGGCGACCTGATCTACACGGGCACACCGGCGGGCGTCGGACCAGTGACTATTGGTGATCACCTCGAAGGGTTTATTCACAAAAATGACGGAAGTGTCCGTCGGCTGCTGAGTTGTGAAGTAAGGTGAAGCTGATGAACAAGGTTGGAAAATGGAATCAATTTTTCCGCTGCCTAAACGGCCTTGTCTCAAACCTGTTTCTTTGTCAAAAAAGAATAACCTGCGGGCAAGGTCATTTTTACCAACGATCCGGTTGGATCATGAGTGAGTCGATGCCCGGACGGCTTGTTCGTTCCGATGTGCAGTATCGGTCAGCAGGTGATAAATACCAGACCCATATACACTGTAACAGAAATTTATTAATGAAATGGGGAGCAGGGAAATATGTTCTTTTTGCAACAGCCGG
>JBFIJS010000537.1:0-3690 GCA_041600595.1 Saprospiraceae bacterium
ATTCTATGAAGTCAGCTATCGCACGGGCGCTACCCGGGCAGACAGC
Source organism: Saprospiraceae bacterium (assembly GCA_041600595.1). GTDB lineage: Bacteria > Bacteroidota > Bacteroidia > Chitinophagales > Saprospiraceae > UBA6168. Next base: position 47 of record JBFIJS010000537.1, read on the forward strand.
TGGGTGGATATCGAGGGCGGATTCGGCAACCTTTTCGCCAATGCTTCCCTTCGCCGCAATTTTCCCAACCAAACCTTTCATGTGGACGGCGCTCCAATTGATCTCTCCCGGGGCGAAGGTTTTATGGGGCATCACATCATGGTGCCCAAGCGCGGGGTAGCCATCCATATCAATGCCTTTAATTTCCCGGTTTGGGGTATGCTGGAAAAATGTGCCGTCAACTGGATGGCCGGAGTACCTGCTGTTGTCAAGCCGGCTACGGCAACTTCCTTTCTTACCGAAGCGGTGGTTCGGGAAATCATCGAATCCGGTATTTTGCCGGAAGGCGCTTTGCAGTTGATTTGCGGCAGCGCCAGAACGATTCTTGATACGGTCGAATCACAGGATGTCGTCACTTTCACCGGCTCGGCCTCAACCGGACGACAGTTAAAAGCGCACCCCCGCATCATTGAGGAAGCAGTCCCATTTAACATGGAAGCCGATTCGCTCAATTGTACGGTACTCGGCGAGGACGCAGTGCCCGGCACCCCCGAATTCGACCTGTTTATCAAAGAAGTCAGAAAGGAAATGACCACCAAATGCGGGCAGAAATGTACAGCCATCCGGCGCATTTTCGTACCGGAAGACCTGATGGAGGATGTACAGATCGCACTCGGAAAAGCACTTTCAAAAGTATTGATCGGCAACCCCACGGTGAAAGAAGTGCGCATGGGCGCACTGGCCAGCCGCGAGCAGGTAACAGAAGTCCGCAATCAGGTGAAAGCCATTGCCAAAACGGCAGAGATCGTTTACGGCGATTTGGAAAAGATCGATGTAATCGGGGCCGACGCCAGCCGCGGGGCCTTCCTCTCCCCCATCCTGCTGCGGGAAGACTACCCACACAAAAACCCCGGAGCTCACGAGATTGAGGCATTCGGGCCGGTCAGCACGATTATGCCGTACAAAAACCTGGACGACGCCATCGAACTGGCACAGATGGGCAAGGGCTCGCTTTGTTGCTCCATCACCACATTCGACGACTCGGCAGCGAGGGAATTTGTCGTGGGAGCCGCCAGCCATCACGGACGCATCCTGGTACTTAACCGGGAATCAGCCAAACGCAGCACCGGTCATGGCTCACCGCTGCCCACCTTGATTCACGGCGGCCCCGGACGAGCCGGCGGCGGCGAGGAAATGGGCGGCATGCGGGGTGTCAAGCACTACATGCAGCGCTGCGCCGTGCAGGGCACGCCAACCACCCTGACAGCCATTACCGGTATTTACCAGCCGGGGGCCAAAGTGGTCGAGGCACCGCAGCACCCTTTTAAATATCACTTCGAGGACATCCAGCCCGGCATGTCCATCCTCACCCACAAACGAACGATCACCGATTCCGATATTCAAAATTTTGCCAATCTGACGTGGGATGTGTTTTATGCCCATACCGACATCACTTCCCTGCAGGGGACGATTTTTGAAAAAAGAGCGGCGCATGGATACTTCCTGCTGGCCGCTGCGGCGGGGCTTTTTGTCAATCCGGCAAAAGGCCCGGTAGGCGCCAATTACGGCCTCGATGAATGCCGTTTTATCCGTCCCATTTATCACAACGACACCATCCAGGTACGGCTCACCTGTAAGGAAAAAGTGGAACGGGACAGTAAAGGCAAAGAGCACCCATCCGGTGTGGTTAAATGGTATGAAGAAGTATTTGACCAAAATGGCGAACTCGTAGCCATGGCCACCATTCTTACCTTGGTGCAAAAAAAATCACCTTTTGCCGATGTAAACAGAAAATATGTTGAGGAAAAATTTGCTGCCCTCACGGTAAACACAAAACCCCAATGGGGCCTCATGACCGCTCAGCACATGGTCGAACATTTTGAATTTTTCATCAATATGGCACTGGGTAAAATTCCGTGTGAAATCATCACACCGGCCGAAAAAATTGAAAAATACCAGGACTCACTCTGGAATTATTATCCGATGCCAAAATCATTTGACCATCCGGTTTTGAAAAAAGGGAAAACGGAAGATTTAATTCACGCCAATTTAGCAGACGCAAAAAAAGCCTTTTTTGAGGCCTATGATGAATTGGAACTATTCTTCAAAAATAATCCGGGAGTTACCGTTCCAAATCCGGTATTTGGCAAACTGGATGCATACGATTGGTATTTATTGAGCAGGAAACATTTTGCGCATCATTTTGAGCAGTTTGGATTAATTTGAAACGCCATGAAAATCCAATATCAAACCGACGGGCTCGTCATTTTCGAAAGCGAGCTTTTCCGAACGACGACCAGCCTCGTCACAGGTGCGGACTATCTGCTGTTAATTGATCCAAACTGGCTGCCCGGTGAAGTAGAATTTATTAGTCAATATGTGGACTCCATCGCCGGAAACAGAGAAAAATACCTGCTCTTCACGCATTCTGATTACGATCACATAATTGGTTACGGGAAGTTTAAATCCTTCCAGACAATAGCTTCCGAAAATTTTGTGATAAACAAGGAGAAAGAGACCATTTTAGAGCAGATCAAAGTCTTTGACGATCAATACTATATCAAAAGAAATTATCCGGTTGAATATCCGGCGATAAATACTCCAATTAAAGGAGATGGATTTACGCTGCAATTGGGCGCAGAAAAATATGTTTTCTATCAAGCGGTTGGTCACAATAAAGATGGGATAATAACTTATAATGTTTCCAAAAAAATATTAATAACGGGTGACTATTTGAGCAACATAGAATTTCCTTATGTCTATGAAAGCTTTAAGGAGTACAAAGAAACGCTGGATAAATTGCGTCAAATTATACTTGCGGAAGAGGTTGACATTTTAATAACCGGCCACGGGGATTTTACAACAGATAAAAAAGAAATGATGGCCAGAATTGAAGAGTCTAATGCATATATTAAGGAATTGGAAAATGTTGTGTCAGAAAATAAATCATTTGACACTGATTCTCTTTTTGAAAAATACCATTTTCCAAAGGTCATGATGGATTTTCATAAAAAGAATATTGATCTGCTGCAAAAGGAAATGGCACTCATCAAAGATCATCCACAAGAGACCGCCGCATAACATCTTCGTCTTAAAAACCTCCGTCCTTTGGATCAGCAAAAATTTAAAAAAGAAGAAGAACGACAATTGCTTAACCATTTTATAGCGGCGAGCAACAGTTTTCCGAAGGGCCGTATCCTGCCGTCAGAATCCCCCGATTTTATTATCCGTAAAAGCAGGAAAAAATCTGTTGGTATTGAAATAACCAAGGCATTTTCCTTTGTCAATGGTGGCCAGTTGGAAAATAATTTCTCATCGACCGAGGAAGGTTTATTCGTTCAGAAAACAAAGGAATTATTTTTTAAAGATCACACTTCCATGATCTCCGCCCAATTTGTTTTTTCCAAATTGAATCCCTTAACCTCGAAGAATATACCTGCTATTTCCAGGCAGGCATCGTATATCATAAGCAATAAATTAAGCGGTTGGCATATGGGAAATTACACTCAATGGAAAATCAACAAAGACGAGCTTCCCGACGAAATCGACACTATTTATCTGACCCACCACAAAGAAGACCAGTTCGCTATTTGGAGCAGTTGCAACGGGAATATTTCACAGCATGATTTTATTGAAAATATAACCTACCGAATAGAAAAAAAAGA
>JBFIJS010000538.1:0-3681 GCA_041600595.1 Saprospiraceae bacterium
ATACCATGTGGTCCATGATTACCGGATACGCAAAAGTGAACTACCACCCCTCGGCACCCCAATTTATCAATGCGGATAATAATGAATGGAAAAGATTAATGGTCGATATTCTCAGAAGCATTTGTCTGAATAAAATTTAGAAACAGTCGCCGGGCTGAACTGACCGCCAATCAACGGTTCAGGCGCAGGTTACCCGGGGGCCATTTCTCAAAAGAAATAATCTGGAAAATATGAAAGCCATCATTTGTAAAACATACGGTCCGCCTTCTTCTCTGGCCTTGGAAGACGTCCCGGACCCCGTACCCGGTCCAAAGGAGGTGCTGGTCGCCACCCGGGCAGCGAGTGTTAATTTTCCGGATACTTTGATAATCAGGGGTTTGTACCAATTCAAGCCGGATTTGCCGTTTATCCCCGGCAGCGACCTGGCCGGCGTGGTCAAGGCTGTGGGGGAGGGAGTCCGGCACGTAAAGCCCGGGGATGAAGTCTTCGGAATGGTCATGACCGGAGCCTTTGCCGAGCAGGTTGTTGTTCCGGCAAAAATGTGTTTTCCCCAGCCACCCGGCATGCCACCGAAAATCGCAGCTTCTTTTATGATGGCTTACGGCACTTCCTATCATGCGCTAAAAGACCGGGCTAAATTGAGAGAAGGGGAGACCCTGTTGGTGCTTGGGGCTTCCGGCGGCGTCGGTTTGGCAGCGGTAGAACTCGGGAAGCTGAAGGGAGCTAAAGTGATCGCAGCAGCCTCCACCGATGAAAAACTGGCCCTGTGCCGCCAGTACGGTGCCGACGAGACAATCAATTATTCTACAGAAGACCTCAAAGCAAAAGTTAAAGAGCTGACCGAAGGCAAAGGGGTCAATGTCATTTACGACCCGGTTGGCGGATCGTATGCCGAACCGGCATTGCGGGCCATTGCCTGGGAGGGGCGTTATCTGGTCGTTGGTTTTGCCGCCGGCGAAATCCCAAAAATTCCGCTCAACCTGGCCTTACTCAAAGGCTGTCAGATCGTTGGGGTTTTTTGGGGGTCGTTTGCCATGCGTTCGCCCAATGAGAACATGGCAAATACCATCGAACTGATTCAGTGGTACGCACAAGGGAAATTGAAACCCCATATCCACGCCACCTACCCGCTGGCCGACACTGCAAAAGCACTGGAGGAAATGATGGATCGAAAAGTACAGGGGAAAGTGGTGATCGGTATAGGGTGATCGAACGGCTCTGGTTAGGGCATCGCTCGAACTTAGTTGAATACTAACCTGCGCAGTCTGATGTCACCTCATAAATGAAAGACGCATACTGCCTGCAAACATGGACCTGGAGAAATATTTTTTACGCATAAATACCGTGTAATTTAAATTTGCTTTAATTTTTTTCTCTACAAGTGGGCCGAAGGATTCACTTCTCTTTGAGGTATGAGACTGCTCGGCCCAAAGGGATTTTAAGGGGCACTTCCGGCTGTTGCCAAAAGAGCGACTTTTCCTGCTCCGCATTTTTTAAACATACTTAAATTACACGGTAATAAATTACGCTTACTTAAAAATCATATTAAAATGCCAAGCAAATACATCGACATCAATACCATTAAGTTCCAGCTCAACCAAACGCACAGTCTGGAATCCTTACTGACCACAGATTATTACAGTCATCACGATATGGAAAGCATCAACCTTTTCATAGAGTCGATCAAGGATTTTTCCGATAAGGAACTATACCCGTGTTTCCGGGAAATGGACGAACAACCGGCCCATTTCAAGGATGGAAAAATAGTGGCCCATCCTGCCGTTGGCGTCATCATGAAACAAGGCGGGGAAATGGGCATTGTATGCTCATCGGTTTCCCTCGATGACGGGGGTATGCAGCTGCCGCTGGTTGTTCATACGGCAGCATACGCCATCATGGAAGCGGCCAACAACCATCTGCCAGGCTACCCCGGCCTGACGACCGGCGCTGCCGAACTGATTCTGGAATTTGGTTCCGAAGATTTAAAGGAAAAATATGCCAGCCGCATGCTGACGGGCGAGTGGGGCGGTACCATGTGTCTGACCGAGCCGCAGGCAGGAAGCTCCTTGTCCGACGTGGCTACGACAGCCTATCCACAGCCCGATGGCAGCTACAAGATAAAGGGCCAGAAAATATTCATTTCCGGAGGTGACCACGAATACGCCGATAATTTTGTTCACCTGCTGCTGGCAAGAATCGAAGGCGCCCCCGCCGGCACCAAAGGGATTTCCCTTTTTGTCGTACCGAAAAACCGGCTCAAATCTGATGGCTCGCTTGAGTTCAATGATGTCGTGACTGCGGGCGATTTCCAGAAAATGGGCCAGCGGGGCTATTGCACCACCCATTTGATGTTTGGGGAAAGTGACGACTGCCGGGCCTGGCTGGTCGGCGAGCCGCATAAGGGTCTCAAGTACATGTTTCTCATGATGAACGGCGCCCGAATCGCCGTTGGGCGCGGCGGGGCAGCTATTGCCATGGCAGCCTATCTGGCTTCACTGGAATACGCCAACGAGCGGCCGCAGGGTCGGAAAATCGAAAGTTCGGGCAAGAAAAATGTTGAGGAGGGCCAGACCCTGATCATCAATCATCCCGATGTTCGCCGGATGCTTTTATTACAAAAAGCGATTGCGGAAGCAGCCATGAGTATCGTTTTTCAGGGGGCCATTTATGCGGATAAAATGAAAGTGGCGGACGATCCGGCCGAGAGGGAAAAATACCACCTGCTGCTGGAAATGATGACACCGATGGTGAAAACGTACCCCGCCGAAAAAGGGCTGGAATCTGTCAGCAATGGCCTGCAGGTGCTAGGAGGTTATGGTTTTTGCTCAGAGTATATCTTACAGCAATATTACCGGGACATCCGGATTTTTGCCATTTATGAAGGCACGACCGGCATCCAGTCGCTCGATTTGCTGGGTCGAAAAATGGTCATGAAAGGAGGAAAAGGGGCCCACCTGCTGGCACAGGAAATCAACGCTACTATTCAGGAAGCAATGACTTACGACGAGTTGAAGCCATACGCCAGTGAAATGGGCGTCAACCTGCATCGCATAGCCAACGTCATGGATTTTCTCTCCGGTTTTGCGAAGAAGGGAGAATACGAGCGTTTCATTGCGGATGCCACCATCTTCATGGATTTCATGAATACGATCGTGGGTGGCTGGCAATGGCTCAAAATGGCCACGGCTGCCAAACAGGCGCTGGTGACCGGAGACACTTCCTTCGATGAAACATTTTACGAAAGTAAAATCCACACCATGAAGTTTTATTTCAAATACGAAATGCGAAAAACACAAAACCTGGCAGATATCCTCAAGGATGATGAAGTGCTGACAATCGCCTCCGGAAAAGAGGTTATTGTCTGAAACTGTTGAGTGAAAGTTTTAGGGGCTGGCAGGGGAATTTGGCTTCCGGCTGACCAGCCCTTCTCCAAACAAAACCTTATGGGTAAAAACTGCTATCTTAACGGCGGAAATAATCATCTAAACTAAATTGGTCAATACATGAAACCTACCAGACTTTTCGATTACCTGCATTTTCAAAAAAGCAACCACCCATTGGAAAGGTCAATGGGCCGTCGGGGTGCCGACGGTAAATGGATATTTTACAGCACAGATGACATGATCAGTATGGCGGAAAGAGCCGCATCGGGCTTGCTCGATCTGGGGCTTGAAAAGGGCG
>JBFIJS010000539.1:0-3681 GCA_041600595.1 Saprospiraceae bacterium
GCAAGTCAGAGTGTTCCTTGAAGCAGCCGTGGTGACCAACAAAAAGACCCTGGAGTTTAAGATCGAGAAATCAAAAATGGGACAGGTCAGCCAAAGTTTTGAAGGCTACGCTATTCTCGTCGAAAATGTGGAGCCGCTTCCGGAGTCAGGTACCCGCATTGCGCCTGAAAATTACACGGTTCAGCTGAAAGTTTCCCGGAAATAAACAACAGCCGGTGACCCGGGCTGATGGACCATTGGTTGACCTTTGGTCACCGCTTTACACACCTCGCTTCCTCCTCCTGCACGGTATGTGCACCCAACTTCCGCCAGCGGTACCGGTCCGACCATGGGTGCGAATTTCCTTCCGCAACATCCGCTATCATTGCTCCCACTACCGGTCCCATTTTAAACCCGTGTCCGCTGCCACCCGATCCGACCACCAGGTTGGGAATCTCTGGATGACGGTCGATCCAGAAATGTCCGTCCAGGGTATCGGTGTAACAGCAACGACGGGTATAAACAACCGGCGCATCGGCGAGCCCCGGGATCGATTCCCGCAAAAAGACACGCAGATTGTCCACATCGGCGGGGTAAACAACCCGTTCGTCGTGTTCGGGATGCAGCACCAGCCCATCGCTATGCAAAGCTACTTTCACGACTTTTTCCTTGGGGTGCCAGGGGAAGCCATACCAGCCCGTGTTCGAAATATCGGCGGTAAAAACAGTAAAGTCAGGAGGGCTGAATAAGGCGGGATTTTCGGGCCGTAAATGAAAGACGGGGTGGCCGGTGATTTTGAAAAAAGGCATAAGCTCGGGGAGCAGGTAAGGCGTGAAGTTTCCGGCGCAAATGATGATATTCCCCGCTCTGAAGGTTTGCCCTTCCCTCGTCAGCACACCCGTTGCCCGTTGGTTGGTGCGGGTGATCTCTGCGGCCGTTTGTCCTTCGCAAATAAAGACGCCAATGTCACGGGCATAGGCCGCCAGCAATGCTACGGCCCGGCCCGATTCCACAAAACCCGCCAGCCGGTGAAAGAGTCCATCCTGATATTGCCCGGCACGAAAGGCCGGAAAGCGGGTGTTTAGCATGTCCTGGTCGAGGCGTTCCGGCTGAAATCCTTTTTTGACCAGGAGGTCAAAACTGTTTTTAGCGTAGGCCTGTTTTTCGCTTTCCAGCGGCTGGCCGGTCAGGATGAGAAAACCGGTTTCGTGGTAAATCGTTTCCCCCAACAGTTCGTTCCACGTCCGCCAAACAGCCATACTGGCCGAGGCCATGTCCATGTACTCTTCGTCCGCCCCATATTCCATGCGGACGATTTTGCTGATGTCGGTGGAAGCAGCCAGGGGGTGAGGGATCTTACCGGGATTGATGACGGTGACTGTGTGCCCCCGTTTACGCAATTCGATGGCCGATGCAATGCCAAAAATCCCGGCGCCGATGATGAGGTGGTCAGTGATCATTGGCCAAAAGTAAAGAACGGCCGCCACAAAGATGCTGTCGCAACGGCGTAAAAACCCTTAATCGGCCCGGTGTTGGAGCGTACCCATTGCGCTTTGCAAATCCCAGTCTACCCGTCGCAGAAAGGGACTTTTCCTTTCCGTACAGTCCTTTTTTTCACAAACAGAACAAGAGCCGGGCGGGCGGCAGGGGTCCGCATGCACGAATAGCTCGACCGGCATCTGACAAAGTTCCCGCACCTTATCTTCAAACTGTTTCACTTCCTGATGGCCCTCCTCCACGGTAAAATACCAGGGAACACTCAGGTGGCAGTCGATGTGCAGCCGGCCTCCATATTTGATGACCCGGAAATTGTGCAGGTCGATCCAGTTTTCCGTTTTTTCCTGCTCCAGCTTATCGACCATATCGCTGATGAGCTGGTAGTCGGCTTCGTCCATGATGCCCGCCACGGAAGTTCTCAATAGCTGGTATCCCGTTATCAGAATAATGATCCCGAAAAGGATGGCCGTCACGTTATCGATCCAGATGATCCGGGTGAAATAAAAAAGCCCCAACCCAACCAGCAGCCCGAGCGACGACCAGGCATCGGCCCGCAAATGCTGTCCGTCGGCTACCAGTACCATCGACTGGTTTCTTTTGCCGGTACGTTCCAGCCACCAACCCAGCCCGAAATTGGCCAGGCCGGCCACAGCGACCAGCACCATGCCCACATCCACGGAATGAATGGATTGCGGATGGAACAGGTTGAAAGTGCCTTTTCCGATGATAATGGCCCCCGCCAGAAAAATGAGCGCTCCTTCCACCCCAACCGCAATGAATTCGACTTTGCCGTGCCCGTAAGGGTGGTTACTGTCTTTGGGTTTGGCGGAAAGGACAAGCGAATACAGGGCAAAAGCTCCGGCCACGACATTGATGATAGACTCCAGGGCATCGGTCAGAATGGCATTGGAGTTGGTCAGCCACCAGGCGAAAAATTTTGCCGTGAGCAACAATACGCCAACCGTCAACGCCAGTAGCTGCGCCCGAAAATTTTGTTGCTGGATTTTTTGCTGCATGTTGTGTCTGGTTAGGTACTCATGTTACGCAAGAAATGCGGAGCAGCATAGACCTCGCCTTTTGAAACGTTCCAATGTGCTCCTCCAAAGGTTTCTAAGGGGCGGCGTCGTCCCGATGCATCGGGAGACGCCGCCCCTTAGAAACCTTTGGAGGGCCGAGCAGAATAATGCAAAAGGCTTGAGCGATTCTCCGGCCCGCATTTTAGGGTAATTTTTTTGCCCGTTGCGTAACATGAGTTAGGTAGATTGCCTGATATCATGAGCCGGCCGGAAGGCTGATCGTTCTTGCATTTTCCGCTTTGGCCTCAATGCGTTGCGAAAAGTATATTTCAACCCTTGGTGAACGAAGCGGATTTTCCTGACCTGTGAAAGGAAAGCCTCCAACATACATTGGCCGACAGGCTACAAAGATGAGGTTTTTAATCACCGTTTGAGTCATATCGGTGCAAGATCACTGTTCCGGGGAGTATTCTGCCGTTCGGTATTTTTTTTTTCAACATGTTCACTACCGTTGACTTTATTCGAAATTGAATTCTCAGGACATAACTTGCTGATTATCAATATGATGATTTGTGAAATTTGTCTTTTCGAATAAGGTCTCGTGTAATCTAAATTAGTTTAAGAAATGCGGCGCAGGGAATTTCCAGCTTCAATTGACCCCCAACAGCCAGCCCCGAATTCACTTCGGTGTGCGCCTCCAGGGATTGTTAAGGGAAAAAAATTAAAGCAAATTTAAATTACACGGTATTCACCATATCACGGATTTTCCCGGTCAATACCGGATGGCCGCTTTGTGTCGCAGCATGGTTGCGGCAGGCAACCGTCCGGTCTGTTTGGAAAGCGCATGCTGGATTTATTTCATAGTTTTCCGGCTCTTTTTCAAAAAACAATCATTCAAACAACATTTTTAACATGAAAAATCTTTCGATTCTTTTCGCTGCTATATTGCTCCTCTTCACATGCCTGGCTTGCGGAGGCGGGGAAAACGGGGGTGACAGCTCTGCCAGTAGTGTCACCATGGTCAGCGAATTAGACAGTATGTGCTACGCTGTCGGGGCCAGTTTCAGCAAATCGGTACAAGGCCAGCAGCTGAACCTCAAGGGTGAACTGGCCCGGAAAGGCTATCTCGATGCCAAAAAAGGTGATTCTTACGTCACGGAACAAAATGCGGGTGAGGTGACCGGCCGGC
>JBFIJS010000540.1:0-3656 GCA_041600595.1 Saprospiraceae bacterium
GCAAGACAACCTGTAGCAAACTGTTCATCAAAAAAATGGCTTACCAAAACAGCCCCGAAGATGTGCAGCTTTATCGCATGCAGCAGAGGTCAGGAATTAACCCAGCGCGTTTTCTCAGATACTGGGCCGCGTTTTCCTGCTATGTCGGGCAGGTTGTGATTGCCCATGTAGAAAAGGCCCAGACAACGCTCTCCTTTCCCCAGCTCCAAAAATTTGTCAGCATTTAATGCCACTGATGGTGTACTCCAGTAGCTGCCAATTCCGTGGGCCGTGCATGTGAGGTACATATTCTGGACGGCACAGGCGACCGCCGCCAACTCCTCCCACTCCGGCACACGCTCCTGCTCGTCCCGTTTCATACAAATAGCAATGATACAGGCAGCTTTCAGAGGATTGGCCTTTAGCTTGTTGTATTTGATTTCCGAAAATTTATCCCTTGGTGTAATACGTTTATACTCTTCTGACAAATATTCGCTTAACCGCCGAAGCCCCTCTCCGGTAAAAACTTTAAAACGCCAGGGCTCCGTCAACTTGTGGGTGGGCGCCCAGTTCGCATTTTCCAAAATTTCTTCAATAATTTGTCGACTAATGGGCAGGGCGTTATAGGTACTGGGAAAAACAGACCTCCTCTTGCGGATCAATTCACTTACCTGAGCTGGCGTAATATTCATAGTATTGTCGAAAAATGATGGTTTCAATAAAAGCAACAAACCTGTTTGTCCATTGCCTGTTACCAAAACCCAATAAAATTTTACTTTTGGCAAAGGTAATGAAGTCAGGTTAGCCTCAGTTATTCCACACTGGTGAAAAAACGCCTTTGAGAATGCTGCCAACGCCTGTCAATCAAAAATAAAATCCAGGATGATTTCCAAATTCAGAATGAAAATAGATTTGTTCGGGCAGGCCATTCTTCTCACAGCGGTGCTGTTGTTATATTTTTTTGCCACCGGAATGGCATGGACGAACACGATGCTCGTCGTATTGGGTATTTGGCAGATTGCAAGTGCAGCCCACCTGCTGTACGTTTACCGGTATATCAAAAAGTTGAATTATATAAAAACGACAATCGTTTTGGCGGTGAGTCTGCCCGTTTGGATTAACATGATAGGAGATTTTGCTTATTTGCCGGTACTGGGAGTTGTACTTTGGTATTTTTGGCAGACAGTTGCCGACACCATTAAAGTGTACAATCGACCACGGTCCTTTTGGGATTTGTAAAACACCCCGCGGCCTGATAACCGGCCATTTCCTAAACATATTCTGAAGAGGGGTAGAGGATGAGGCTTAAGGCAACCATTCAACTTTTAACTTTGTAATAATGAAAATATGATTTTCCCAGTAGGCGACGATCAGGTTAAAGGTGGTTATTTCCCACTCTTCAGCTACAGCTTTATCGTTCTGAATATAGCTGTTTTCATTTTCCAGTTCATGCTGCCGGAGGGTAAGCTGGATGCTTTCTGGGATGAGTTTGGCTCGATCCCACTGGAAATCACAAGAGGGGAAGACCTTCACACCCTGGCGACCTCCATGTTTTTACACGGTGACTTTATGCACCTTTTAGGCAATATGCTTTTCCTGTGGGTTTTTGCTGACAATATTGAGGCAACTGTCGGTAACCTGCGTTTCATCGTCTTTTATGCACTGGGAGGGCTGGTCGCAGTCGTTGGTCATATCTACTTCAACATGGACAGCACCGTGCCCATGATCGGTGCCAGCGGTGCCATCTCTGCCGTCATGGGGGCCTACTTAATCATGTTTCCTCATTCCAAAGTAAAACTCCTTTTTATAATATTCCCTTTCCGGATCAGCGCCTGGATATTCCTTGGATTATGGATTTGGCAACAATGGATGGCCGGCACCAGTTCGTTAGCTGACGGCGGGGCAAGCGGAGGTGTCGCATGGTGGGCCCATATTGCCGGCTTTGCTTTTGGGCTGGCGGCAGGGTTGTTCTTCCGATCTACCGGACACATGCATGGAATTGAGCTTCACACCGACGCCGAAGCGGTCACAGAAGAGTAATTACAACACCCCGCCGACACCTTATCCACTATTTACAACCGGTTGTTACAGTTCCGTGACACACGCAGCCTTCGACAAAAGTACTTTTGCATTCATCAGTTTTGGGTAGATTATTGCACCTTAATAATTCATCAACATTTTGATCATTCATGTTAAACGGCTACAAAATATTAACAGTGACCCACCGCCAAACTCCTCTACAGGACATTGGCCGCTTTGTATTGCCGCATGAAAATGATTCATTATTGGGTGCACAGTTAGCCGAACTTAAAGAAACCATGAAAGTAGAGGAATTGATGTACCTCTCCTCCTGCAATCGGGTCGTCTATTTCTTTTATACCAATCAACCATTATCTCCATCTTTTAAAGCTGCTTTTTTCAAGCAGTTACAGCCCGACCTTCCTTCCTCTTTTGTTGAAAAAAATGTCCGTTTGCTGGAAGGAAACCAAGCCATTGAACACTTGTTTAAAGTAGCTGCATCCATTGACAGTCTGGTCGTTGGAGAAAGAGAAATACTCCGCCAACTCAGAGAAGCATACGAACGGTGCCTGTCCCTGGGATTAACCAGTGATCACCTGCGAATCGCCATCAATGCAGCGGTAATAGCAGCAAAAGAGGTGTACGAGAAGACTAAAATTGGAGAAAAATCTGTTTCCGTTGTGTCTTTAGCCGTAAAGGAGTTGCTCAAGACCCGCCTTGCAAAAAGTGCCCGGATTTTAATGGTTGGAGCCGGTCAGACTAATGCACTGGTAGCCAAGTTTTTGAAAAAATATGGTTACACCACCGTAACAGTTTTCAACCGGACCCTCGCAAACGCAGAAAAAATTGCCGCTACTTTAGATGGCAAAGCCCTGCCATTCTCCAGTCTGCACGATTATAAAGATGGTTTCGACTGCCTGATCGTTTGTACCGGAGCTACCCAGCCCATTGTTGATAAAAATTTGTATGCCAGCCTCCTGGGAGAAGACACAGATAAGAAAGTGGTCATCGACCTTTCGATACCCAACAATGTGGCCAACGATGTAATATCTTCTTTTGGAATAAGATATATCCAAATAGAAGGCTTGAAGAGCCTCGCCAATGAAAACCATGCCTTTCGGGAACAGGAAGTGTCTGCGGCCATTCAATTACTTGAAACTCATCTGTCTGAATTTCAGGTTAAGTTCCGTCAGCGCCGCATAGAACGGGCACTCCGCGAAATACCATCGGAAGTTAAAGCTGTTCGGGAGCGAGCCATGAATCAGGTTTTCAAGAAAGAAGTAGAGTCGCTCGACAACGATACCCGTCTGTTACTGGAGCGCATGATGACCTACATGGAAAAAAAATGTACAGGTATTCCGATGAAAGTAGCCAAAGCTGCATTAGTGAGGGCCTGATACCTGGCCTTTTCCCTTATTATCCTACCTTAGTCCTTCATTTTTCACAAAAAAAATATGGCTAAAAAGCTAAAAACGGCTGATTTTGAAGCGATTATCAGTGTACTCTCCACCAAAGAGCGCAATGCACTGCGAGAGGAAAAAATCACCGCTGAATGGTTGAAAGAAAATATTGAGAAGACCAAAAACCTGATGAAAAGGGACGTTTACATTGGGATTCCCTGGTTCATCGCTTATTCACTTTCCTCCTGGTTTGTTGGC
>JBFIJS010000541.1:0-3630 GCA_041600595.1 Saprospiraceae bacterium
GACGTTTCAAAAGGCGAGGTCTATGCTGCTCCGCATTTCTTGCGTAACATGAGTTAATGAGATTCCGGCAAAAACAGGAAAGAATGACTTTTCATTCTTCCCTGTTCAATTGATTTTAATTTGACTTCTTTCCTAAATGGCTTTCCTGTATTCTTTTAAAGCCGGTTCAAAGGTCGGAGTCATTGCCGGAAAAAGTGGCTCCATCTGATTTCTCAGAAGGAATGGGAAAAAAAGTGATGGTTGATTCCCGGTGCGGTTCCTCCGACCCTGAAAAAGATACGGAGGAAGCACCTAAACTGGTTTTTTATTGTGGTAAGAAAATTGGGATAAGATAAAAATTTTGTGGAACAGGAAGCATCTGTGCCCCACTTTACATTTTGATAATTTTTTCAACAAAGCGCTGTCCCGCTATTTCCAGGTGAAGGAAATAATGACCGGGAGCCAGGTGCATGAGGTCGAATTCGATCGCCCCGGTCCTGGCCTGACTGCTGAGCACCAATTTCCCGTTTCCATCAAATAAATGGATGTCAACTGGCCCGGAATGTTGGCCATCTGTCCTGATTTGCAATAAATCAACAGTCGGATTGGGAAATACAGCAAGTTCAACAAAGCTATTTTCTTTATCCGTAAAATCCTGATTGTCAGCGGAAAAATCATTCAGATCGCTATTTTGCAACCCGTTGTCGGAAGAACCGGCGATCAGCAATGGAATTTGGAAAAGCTGGTTCGTATTGATCTGGCCCTGGGTGGCACCAGACGGTAAAGACCACAGAAAACTCAGGTAGGATTGCCCTGTTCCCGACAGCTGCAAACTATTTTCCGGGATCAATTGGGTCCCCACATATTCAGACGTCAGACCATTGGCGGCTCCCTCCGTGGCAGTGATCACCACATTGGAAAAATTGATGGTACCGTAGCTAATAAACTGCACGACATTTCCACCGGCATTGACCAAAGCCAGTCCGCCACCATTGCCGGTTTGTTCTACATCGTACCAAAACGTCCCATAACCATTTTGCTGATTGGGGATGAGACCGGCTTCTATATATTCAACAAACTCAACCGTTCCGTCCAGTGCGTAACCAACTACCGTCCAGCCAGCCAGGTCAGTACCAGCTTCGCCAGCTATCTCAAGGCCGGCTTCCGTGGGGTTGCTGGCTAAATAATTGATCTCATTGATAAATGTGGAAAGAGACTGTGAGTTGGATGGCTGCACGAAAGCGACAGCGAACAGAACTGAAAAAGTAATGATATTCCTCATGGCGATAGGTTTTTATTTTTTTAAAAAAAGATAAATGGCTAAAGTGGCTTTAGCAAGCAAACAGGAAAATCGCAGTAATGCAGGAATTTATTTTTAGGAAAGAAGTGGTGCAAAGATAACTAAGCTTTCCTGACAGATACAAGTGAAACCGGAATTTTGAAGTAGTTGACCACTTCCAATAGCAATCTTTTAGTACTACTTAAATTTGCTTCGTCGTCGATTTGTTCAATAGTAGCCGACATTTTTTTGGCGTACTGATCCCTTTTCGTCTCCAGCCATTTTGCTGCGTAATAGAAAGCATTGATACCAATATCATTCTCGTGGTGAACGACTTTACCGGTGGTGGACTTCTTGTAGCGACGGTAAGTCCGCTCCACTGCTTCGAAATCCTGCAGGCAAAAACCGGCCAAAATCATATTCAGGTAAATGGGATCGATGTAGGCATGAAAAGCCACTTGCTGGTAGGACAACAGCAACCCTTCAAACAGGTCGTAACTCTCCTTGATTTCCTCTTTGGAACCCAATAGCAACAATGCACCGTAAAGAGTCGTGACATTGATATACCGGATAATAAATTTTTCCTCCAGCAACTTATTGCTCAATAATTGCCGGCACTTGGCTTTCAGGAACCGGATACGGTCTTTGATCTCCTGGTCCAGTAGTTCAAGGTGATCCTCCTTGTAACTGGTAAAATAATTGGTCACCAGATGACTGGTCTGAATAGCGATCGAGTTGATCTCCGGCTGGTTGATGAAACTGTTCCAAAACAGGTCGTCATCGCTTTTCTCAATCAGTTCGTTGGCTTCCTGCAACACTTTTTCCGTGCTCAATTGACGAACCGAATAATTGAGTTTCAGAAAGCTCAACTTTGGGCGCAGGTTGAAAAGGTAGGGAAACACAACGTGCTCGTTTTTTTCCAGAGCATCTTCAATAGCCAGTAATTCCTGGTAATTTTCATCGGTGTAGAAACCCGGGTCCCGGTAATTATGCCGCATGTAGCAGGCGTTGAGCCGGGCCATCATCTGCACCACTACGCTATCGCTTTGACGGTAAGGGTCAAAAAACGCCAGCAATTCCGTCATTTCTTCACTGGCATTTTTACCCTTGTTTTTTAAATGAGTAAATGCAAAAGTGATGATCTCGTTGAGAGCCACCTTGTGTTTCAATAACTGTCCTATCCGCTCAAAATAGACCAGCGCCTGTTTGTGACCATCCAGATAGCCCTCCCGTTGGGCCAAAAAACGCAGCACCTTCATTTCTGTATCAAAATCTTCAATTTTGGCGCTGACATCCAGGGTCATCTCGGCCAGCGTAGTGGCCATTGCCAACTCGCCGGAGTTGGTCAGGTGTTCTATGCGGGTCACATTATGCTGCAGATAATCAGGATAATTTCTGGCTAAAAAACTGGTGAGACGAAAGGTGTAATGGGCTAATTGAAAAAACTTCTTCATATCCTTCTCGCCCTGGGGCGGCTCCCCGTAGACAAGTTCAAACAGCTTTTCACTGGCTTGTTCTTTTGCAAAATCGCGGCTGATAACGTCAATGAGCACCAGCGGATAATAGGACCGAAGACTCAGGTTTTTCACATGTTCCCGAAATATGGAAAAGTGAAAGTCATCCAGCAGTTTGACTGTTTTTTCAATAAGTAGCATGGCGGTTTATTTGTTGGCTCTTCGAAACGGTGGCGATGTGGGGCAACTTTTTTTCGCATACCTGCGGCTTTATCAGATCAGAGGCCCGCAGCGGTACTTTAACGATAATTTCGCAGCATAGTTAACCAAAAGAAAGATAAGTATAATTATGCAGACCGTAAAAAAACACCAAGCGACGAGCTCAGTTCCTATTGTTTCCGTCTTCAAACGGGACCACTTCAAGCCAAACCCTCCATAGAAAAAAAGTCTTATCCGACATCGAATACTTACAACGGAAAATGCCCGGTGCATTGGTCCATGCAACAGCGCTTCAGCCCTCTAAAACCCTAAATTTTAAACAACATGATGAATCTATTGAATTTTCCCCACAATTTAAAAGATATGCTGCGACAGGAAGAAGAAGAAAAAGAAGAAAAGGATAAAACCACTGTCTCTGATGCAGTTGCCAGGCGGGAGAAGCAAGACAAATCGAACGAAAAGCGGAAAGATTCAGACAAAAAAAAAGGGGGTGAATAACCGGGGTTCCACCGGCGATTGCCCCCGCCCCCCTCTTTAACCGATAATAGATTCCTCTGCCATTTGAGAAAGTCTTTTCATCTTCGATCAGCATTTAACCGTACCGGCCGGTCCGCCTGATAAAATATCGGGCCATGTAAACAATCATAATTTATGTCCCATTAAATACTGTGTAATTTAAGTATGTTTAAAAAATGCGGA
>JBFIJS010000542.1:0-3625 GCA_041600595.1 Saprospiraceae bacterium
GGGCAGTTCCTCTACCCGGGCGAACAGGTAGAGATCAAATTGCAGGGCGATGGGTTGCACAAAGCCAATTTCTCCTTCGACGGCCTGGCCGATGTACGCACCGATACCCTGGTGAGGGGTGAAAACGAGGTGCTATTTTCCGCCCGGGTGCCTCTCGACATTAAGAAGCCTGAAGTGGCCATTCTCAATTATGGCAAGGCCACCGGCCACCGTCTTAAAGTAAAGGAATTCCAGGCACCGCACCCGCTCGATTTCATCACCCTCAGCATCGAAAATCAACCTGACCGGGTACTAAACAGCATTGACAAAACTGTTTTTATTGACCATACCCTCGACGATATTATTATTGCTTTTAATCCCCAAAAGCTGGACGGCAGCAACCGTCTTTACGGCAAGCAGTACCTCATTATAGACATCCAGGTGACGAGCGGCAACACCCTGGTGGACCGGCGCACCCTCGAAAAAGTGGTCGTGTGCCCCGGTGAAAATTCACCCCGTTTCGACCAGTATGACCGCAAAGACTGCCAACCCGGAAACATCAACATCAACCAATTGCTGCGCCGTAAAACCTTCGACCTGGAGGACTGGTCCACCATCGAAATCACGATCCGCCACGACCCCCAACAACACGGAGGGGAAGGCTTTTCCAAACGGGCAGAGTTCATCCTGCGGCGCTATTCCTCATTCGATCTCGACGTGTCGTTCCCCGCCGGTTTGCTGACCAAAAAATTTAACGAAGACGGCTTTGGCACCCTCAGTGGGGTGAGCATGGCCATCATTGCGCAATTCAGTTTTTACCACCCCGAGCGCATCGCCAAGTTCCGACCCTATAAATTTGGAGCCGGTTTTCTGGCCCTCAATGCTTTTAATTTTAGTGAAAACAGCACCAATCGGGATGTGGGCATCGTGGCCCTCGGCAGCCTGTATCCGCTGCAAGGGAAGGATAAAAAACTGAGCTTCCCACTCTTTCTGGGTTGTGGGTACTTTTTGTCGGAAAAGAAATTTTTCTATTTGCTGGGGCCGGGGATTCGGCTGCAATTGTAGGGAGGTCAAAGAGCCTGAGATGGTCTAAAATCCCGGAAGGAAAAAAGGTATATTTCATCAATAAACCGGAACAGTATGCAGATTCTACCAAGGATTTGACGGATAAAATGGCAACACCAAACCACCCCATTTAAATACGTGCAATCACTTGTCCCCATACCTCCCATCCACCCGAAACGCCAACCGTTCCATCTTCACCACTTCCACACTCGGGAAGCCATATTCCTCCGCCACTTTGCCGGTGATTTTATAAATGCCCTTCCCGCGGAAAGGGGAGGATTGCAGAAAATTGGGGAAATGGGTGGTATCGAAAAAATGCCCGTCCTCGTCGAGCCAGGTGCCAAAACACATCAACTTCCCGTTGACGGTTCGCACGTCTTTTTTACAAACATAATAACCCAGCATGGTCACCATCCGGCCAATGGCTTTGGACAGGTTCGCTGCGGCAAAGCACTCCGGGTGATGACGTTGCACCAACAAATCGAACGGAGAGCAGAGGGGAAAACCGAGCAACTCTATTTCATCAAAGGCCTGGTCAAATTCACCTTCCTTTAGGTCGGGCAAACGGAACTCCTCCACCGGATCGGCGAAAAGACGCCCCGTACATTCAAATTTACCCCTGGGGTTAAAGACGGCATTTTTCTCCCACATCAATTCATATTTATTGAGGCCGGTGAAACGAAAAGCACCAATGCGAATGAGAATTTCCAGTTGCTCAGCGGAAATATCCACCCGGTTCACGAAATCGGTCAGGCTGCGGAAAGGGCCGCCAACGGAGCGTTGACAAACAATGCGATGTGCTACCTTTTGCTCCATCGAATGCAGGTGGACAAAGCCGATGTGAATATCCTTGCCGGCTATACTGGTCAGATACCGGCTGTGGTTGACGCAGGGGGCATGGATGTTGGCGCCGGCCATACGGGCCTCGTGGAAATAATATTCCGTTTTGTAAAACCCGCCAAAGTTGTTGATGACTGCCACCATGAATTCGAGCGGAAAATAGGCTTTCAGGTAAAGACTTTGAAAACTTTCCACCGCAAAACTGGCCGAGTGGGCCTTGCAGAACGAGTAACCGGCAAAGCTTTTGATCTGCCGCCACACCTCGTTGGCCAGTTCATCCGAGTGGCCCATTTTTTTACAATTTTCAAAATACTTACGCTCCAGTTGGCGGTACTTTTCGGAGTCGTGTTTTTTACCATTCATGACCCGTCGCAGCACATCGCTTTCCCCAAGGCCCAAACCCGCAAAGTGGTGCAATATTTTAATGACATCCTCCTGATAGACCATCACGCCGAAGGTCTCACCCAGTTGCTCCTCAAACGTGGGATGCAGATATTTAAAAGAATGCGGTTGGTGAAAACGCCGGATATATTCTTTCATCATACCCGACTGCGCCACCCCCGGCCGAATAATCGAACTGGCCGCCACGAGGTGTACATAATCCTCGCAACGCAGCTTACTCAACAACCCCCGCATAGCCGGTGATTCTACATAAAAACAGCCCATGCACTGCCCCGACTTTAACTGTTGCCGCACCCGTTCATCCGTTTTAATCGCCGCCACATCGTACACATCAATCGCCCTGCCCTGGTTCTTTTTCACCAAATCGACCGCATCCTTCACATGCCCCAAACCCCGCTGGCTGAGGATGTCGAGTTTGTGAAAACCCAAGCTCTCCGCATGGTACATATCGAACTGGGTTATGGGAAACCCCTTGGGCATCATTTGCAGCGCCGTGTGGTAGTTGAGTGGTTTTTCCGAAATAAGAATGCCACCCGCATGAATGGAGAGGTAGTTGGGGAAGCCGTGAAGTTTACGAGCATATTTAATGATTTCAGAACAAATGCCCCCTCCTCCTGCCAACTGAGAACTACCAACTGCCAACTGAGAACTGCCAACTGCCAACTGCTCCTCCTTCCAGTACCGCACATCCCTCGTCCCTGTCACCCGCAGCACCTCATCAATGAATACATCAATTTCCGTCTTCGGCAAACCATACACCTTGCCCAATTCCCGGGCGGCAGCGTTGAACTGGAAAGTGCTGTAAGTCGCCAGCAAGGCCGTGTGTTCCTTTCCGTATCTTTTGAAAATGTAGTCTGTCACATCGTCCCGTTCATCCCACGAAAAATCAATATCGAAATCGGGCGGGGAAGCCCGGTGCCGGTTGATGAAGCGCTCGAAGTAGAGGTCGAGCTCCAGCGGATCCACATCAGTGATTTGCAGGCAGAAAGCAACGATAGAATTCGCCCCACTCCCTCTACCGACGTGGTGATAACCAACGCTGTGGGCATAGCGCACCAGGTCCCAGGCAATGAGGAAATAGGCACAAAAATCCATTTCGTTGATCACCTTCAACTCCTTTTCGATACGTTGCAAAGCCTTGCTGTGGTGCTCACCATAACGCTGCTGACAGCCCGTCAGCGCCAGTTTTTTTACCAGAAAAAAATCGCCCTCCTTGCTGCCCGTGAAGGTGCGGCGGTTCACCTGATCGCCCGTAGCGAGTTCGATGGAGCAGGAGTCTGTCAGCCGCCGGGTATTTTCGATGATTTTGGGAAATATTTTATAAAAATCCAGCAGCACC
>JBFIJS010000543.1:0-3623 GCA_041600595.1 Saprospiraceae bacterium
GATTTTGAGAAAATAAGGGAAGTGCTGCCGACTTTCCTCGATCGCATGGAAGAGAGCCCCATCTTTCAGGGGGTTGATGCCGATGTAAAATTCAATAAACCCGAACTGCGGATTGAAATTGACCGCCTGAAAGCAACTCAGTTAGGGGTCAGCGTCGGGGATATTTCCGAAACCCTGCAATTATCCATGAGCAACCGCCGTATGGGTTATTTTATGCGGGAAGGCAAACAATACCAGGTACTGGCACAGGTAACCAGAAGCAATCGCGACGATCCGACCGATTTGAAAAACATTTATGTTAGGAACAATATGGGTGATATTATTTCACTCGACAACCTGGTAAAAATTGAGGAGAAAACGGCCCCACCGGTCATTTACCATTACGACCGTTATAAATCGGCCACTATTTCTTCTAACCTGAACCCCGGCTACACCATTGCCGATGGTCTGGCTGAACTGGACAAAATATCGGCCGAACTGCTGGACGAAACCTGGACCACCGCTCTGACCGGGTCCTCCCGGGATTATGCCGAAAGTACCGGCAACACCAATTTTGCATTTCTGCTGGCTCTGTTGCTGATCTTTTTGGTTTTGGCCGGGCAATTTGAAAGTTTCATTGACCCGATCACCATCATGGTGACCGTGCCACTGGCCATCGCCGGGGCCGTTTTATCATTGTATTTCCTGGGCCATACCCTGAATATATTTTCACAAATCGGGATGATCGTTTTAATCGGTTTGGTGACCAAAAACGGTATTCTCATCGTTGAATTTGCCAATCAAAAAAGGCGGTCGGGCATTCCGAAAAGGGAGGCGATCATTGCTGCCGCCAGTGCCCGGATGCGCCCGATCCTGATGACCAGTCTGGCCATGTCGTTGGGAGCTTTGCCCATTGCCTTGTCTCTTGGGGCTGCGGCGACCAGTCGTATTCCGTTGGGGGTAGTAATTGTCGGCGGGATCATGTTTTCCCTGATCCTGACCTTGTTCGTCGTGCCGGCGGTGTACTCTTATTTATCAAGCCGAAAGGACAAAATTAAATTTGAGGAACGCATCGCCGAGGAAGAACTGGTCGAAGAAATGGCGTGATAGGAACGGAGCTGCCGATCATAATTTGCGCAGCACCAACAAAAAAACAGCCGACCCGAATGCCATTTGAGATAAGACACTTCCGAAATGCCGGAAAATAGAAGAAGGCAGCATGTGTTTTTGCTTTGCCGGTATTTTGCAAAAAATAATGGACAGCTTAATTATTGTCTGTGCAGTTACAATCAATTTTCATGAAATGTAAGAAATCCTACCTGATCATCCTGTTGGTTCACTATTTCGCAACAGCATTCGCTCAGGAAATACTCAGTCTCGATAAGGTTATTGCCACCACACTTGAGCACAACTACGGTATTCTGTTGGCGAAAAATGACTCGATCGCCGGGGCGATTGACATTGATTTTTCCGATGGTGCCTTCCTCCCGCAAATCAATGCCACCTTGGGAAACACCTGGAACAACAACAATCAAAAGCAAGAATTTATTGATGGGACAACCCGCGGACCGAACAATGTGCGATCCACTAATTTCGGGGCTTCCCTCAACCTGAACTGGACGCTCTTCGATGGAAAAAGGATGTTTATCACCCGGGACAAAATTCATGAAATCGGCAAACTGGGCGAGCTTAGGATCAAAGCCGAAGTCGTCAATACCATTGCCGAGGTGACCATCAATTATTACAACATCGTTCGCCAGCAACAGCAATTGAAGGCGATCAGGGAGCAAATGGCGATCAATGAAGAGCGGGTGAAAGTGGCCGACCGAAAATTATCGACCGGCCTGGGGAGCAAGCCAGAACTACTCCAGGCAAAAGTCGACCTGAATGCCCAGAAAGCCAGTCAGTTGCAGCAGCAAACGCTGATCCGCCAACTGAAAGAACAACTCAACCTGCTGGCCGGCCGACAACTACCGGCAGAGTTTGAGGTCGGTGAGGAGATTCCTTTTCAATCAGATCTGCGACTGGAAACCATCGAAAATAACTTTACATCGACCAATCCCGACCTTTTGCTGGCACAGCGGAACATCGGCATCTCCCAGCTGACTTTACAGGAATTTAAAGCGGATCGCTACCCTACCCTGACTTTCAATTCGGCCTACAATTATAACCTAAACAATAACCGGACGGTGGTCAACCCCTTTCAACCGCTGAACAGCCGCAACAACGGTTTCAATTTTGGACTAACCGCCAATATTCCCATCCTCAACAATTACGTGGTTCGGAGGAATATGGCGCAGGCAGAGCTGGACATTGAATTTTGGCGATTGACCTACGACGATCAGCTGACCGCCATCAGCACCGACATCAAAAATGCTTTCCAGGATTACGCATATCAAAAACAGGCCTTACAACTGGAAGAAGAGAACATCGAACTGGCCAAAGAAAATGTAACGATCGCCCTCGAACGATTCCGGCAGGGTGTTTCTACCTACCTCGAATTGAGAGAAGCGCAACGAAGTTTGGAAGAAGCCTATAACCGGTTGATAGCAGCCCGGTATAACGCCAAAGTGGCGGAAACGGAGCTGATGCGACTTAAAGGCGACCTGGTCCGATAATCCGGCGGACTGCTATTCCGCAAACAATTTCTGTTTCTCAAACCATTTGTAGCGCTACGCAAATCTCGTAACCAGGGGCGGGTTGTCCACCTTAAAGCTGAGCGATTTATAAATGGGAAATATTTCGGCGGTCAGTTTTTGAGGCGATTAGAAATAAATTTTTACCTTGCAGTTCCTTGCACCGTTGGTACCTCTCCCCCTCCTCTGTCCACAATCGGCCTGCAAGTATATTGAAGAATAGGTTTCCTTTTTTGCCATTTCGTCTCACTTCGATTTAAAGCACCAATCACTATAATCCAAAACCCGGGTGTCGTCGCACTGCCCCCTTTCCGGCGCGCCCAAACTGTAACGCATTGATGAACAGAACACTATGCCCGACTTGCCTGGCCATGTCCCTGTGCCTTTCCCTGACGCTATTCTCGCAGTCCGAACTACCGGTTCACTTCTCATCCGGAACAATTTTTTTTCCTGAAAACATCTATGACAAGTTGGAAAAACAGGCCAGTTTGGATGGTCAAACAATCGGCGGATATTTTTATAAGTTCCTCCAATTCAATCAGTTGCCGACAGAGCAAGTCCACGAAGAGATCAGACAATCAGGCATCATGCTATTGGACTACATCCCCGACAATACCTACACCGCCGCTATTCCAATGGATTTGGATCTGACTGTTTTATCAGCCATCGGGGTCCGTTCCGTCCAAACGATCAGAGAGACTTTCAAACTATCCGATGAATTGCAAAGAAGGGACTTTCCAGCCTGGGCTCTTTATAAAAATGACCTGCACTGCCACCTTAGGTATCACAAAAATATCCCCGCTGAACGGATACTTGAATATTGCGACACCCACCGGATCATGGTTATTTCCCAAAACCGCCATGCACCAATTCTGAAGGTTGCCGTTGCCAAAGACCGTCTGTCAGAAGTTGCTGCCCTTCCATTCGTGGCATATCTTTCGCATACTCGATATCGACTAATTTTCGCCCAAAATGTTTGAATAAATTATCAATGTTGTCTAATTCTAA
>JBFIJS010000544.1:0-3621 GCA_041600595.1 Saprospiraceae bacterium
ATTGACTGGTGGCTATAGATGATGGTGCCCGTTTTTCATTGGGTACTCCTACCCCACTGCAAGGAAATTACGATTTTTGCCTAAAACATTGATAACCAATTATTTAAAATAAATCATCAAAAGTAAGACTCCTCACTTCCAACCTACTGACCGGGTTCCGGCATCCCCGTATCATCACCCCGGATAACCAATTGACTTTCAGGCAAAAATGTCGTTTTACGCTCAAAGTGCAGAAAACAAGGCTGCGAGTAGCCGCAGTTATCAACAGGATATTGACAACCCGACCGCTAAATTGTTGAAAAATTCAAAAACCAAAAGCTCCCATTATTCCTATCTTCGCCCGCTGAAAAAATTATGCGACTTAAAACACTCGAAATAAAAGGCTTCAAGTCCTTCGCTGACCAGACGGTCATCAACTTTGAGGAGGATGTCATCGGCATCGTCGGCCCCAACGGATCCGGCAAAAGTAACGTCGTTGACTCAATCCGGTGGGTGCTGGGCGAGCAAAAAAGCAAGGAGCTTCGCCTCGATACCATGTCGAGTGTCATTTTCAATGGCACTAAAAGTCGCAAGCAGGGAGGAATGGCCCAGGTAACGCTCACTTTCGAGAACACCAAAAACCTGCTCCCTACCGAATACAATACCGTTTCCATCGCCCGGAGGCTATACCGCAGTGGCGAATCCGAATACCAGTTGAACGGGGTCACCTGCCGGCTTAAAGACATCACCAATCTTTTCATGGATACGGGCATCGGCTCCAACTCATATGCAATCATTGCGCTGGGAATGGTGGACGAAATTCTCTCGGATAAGGACAATGCCCGCCGGCGGATGTTTGAGCAGGCAGCCGGTATTTCCAAATACAAAAGGAGGAAGAAAGAAACGCTCAATAAGCTCAAAAGCACCACGGAGGATCTCGACCGGGTGGAAGACCTTTTGTTCGAGATCAACAGCAATCTTTCTACTTTAGAAAAACAGGCCAAGCGAACCAAACGCTTTTTCGAACTCAAGGAAGAATACAAAGAACTCAGTATCAAACTGGCCGCTATCAAAACCCAGGCGTTAAAAACCCAATACAAAGAGCTGCAGGCCAAACTGACGCAGGAAGAGGACAACTACCGCCAGGTAGAAGTCGATCAGGTACAGCTCGAAGCCAGTCTGGAAAAAGAACGCAAAGCCAATATTGACAAAGAACAGGACCTCTCCGCCAAGCAAAAAGAGGTGAACGAACTCGTGGGACGTATCCGGGACATGGAAAACGAAAAGCGGGTACTCGAGGAGCGCAGCAATTTTATCGAACAAAATAAATCAAAGGCCAACGCGCAGATCCTCATTGCCAGCAGCCGGATCGGAAACCTGGAAAAAGAAATTGAGGATTACCGGCAAACCGTCAACGAAGACAAAAGGCTGGAAAGAAAACTGGAGGACCAACTGGATGAAGCGGAGGAAAAGCTGAATAAAATCAAGGAAAGCCACGGCGCATTAAAGTCAGAACTGGACGAAATCATGGCCAAACAGCAGGCCGTGGAACGGGAGCTTTTTGAATCGGAAAAACAAAAAGCGATCAATAACAACCAAATTGAAAACCTCAAAAGGGACATTGAACACAACCTCTTTGAAGTAAAATCAAGGGGCAATGAAAACGCAACGCTGAAGCACAAAATAGCCGAACTGGAAAAGGAGGAAAAAGCCCTTGCCAGTCAGTTGGAAGCCCTGCAGGAAGCAGAAGAAAAAAGGCAAAAAAGCCTGGAAGAAGGAGAGGAAAAGGTCCAGGTACTGACCGGCAAAGTGCAAAAAATCCACCGCGATCTTGACTCCAAACGCAACGAGTACAAACTCACCAAAAGCATGGTGGAAAGTCTGGAAGGTTTTCCCGAAAGCATCCGGTTTTTGAGTAATGCCAAAAACTGGAAACGCCAGGCTCCGCTGTTTTCCGATCTTATTTATGTGGAAAGTGAATACCGGGTGGCCATTGAAAACTACCTGGAGCCTTACCTTAATTATTATGTAGTCAGCAATATCAGTGAGGCCTACGATGCCATTCACCTGCTCAACAATGCCCAAAAAGGAAAGGCTAACTTCTTTTTACTTGACGCCTTCGATAATTTTGAACCGCCAATCACTATGATTCCCGGCGGATTTAAAATGGCCGCCGAGTTGGTTCAGTGCGACGCTGCTTACCGTAACCTGTTGGGCTATTTGCTGCAAAATGTAGTCGTAACGGAAGGCGATGAAGCAGCCAAAGATATGCCGGGCGACAACCTGACTATTCTGGCTAAAAGCGGCCGTTTTATCCGTAAAAAAACAAGCTTGAGCGGTGGTAGTGTCGGCCTGTTTGAAGGTAAAAAAATTGGCAGGAAGAAAAATCTGGAGGTGTTGGAAAAGGCCATCAAAGCGGCAGAAACCGAAGAAAACAAACTTTCCACCGAACTATATAACCTCAAAGCCAACCTGGAAGAACTGCGGACCAAATCCAACCGCCGGGAAATCCAGCAAGTGCAAAATGATTTTAACAAAACCTCTCAGGAGCGTTTCGGCCTGGCGGCCAAATTGGAAAGTTTTGAAAATTATCTGAGGGATACTGATGCCAAAAACCAGCAAACCCAGGCCCGGATTCAAGAACTCGAAAAGACCAACACATCCATTGAACAGGAATTGGCAGAAAAAGTGAAACGGGCTGAAGAGGCCAGAAATAATATTTCCAACACCGATGTCTCCTATCGGAAAGTGGCCGAAGAACTGAGCCAGGCCAGTTCGGAATACAACAATAAAAATATTGAATTCATCCGCCAGCAAAACAAGGTAAGTGCTTTCCAGCGGGAGTTGTCTTTCCGGGAAAAACAACTCGAAGAGGCGCAAATATCCCTGGATACCAACCGCCGGGCACTCGAAGAATCCGGTGGCGAAATGGCAGAAATCAATGACGGGATCGAGCAATTGCAAAAGGACCTGATCGAGGCCTATGAAATCAGAAAAGAGAAAGAAGGAAAGCTCAGTGCGGCAGAACAATCGTTTTTCCAGGCACGGGGCGGTATTCACGAAATAGAGGACAAATTGCGGGCACTCGGCAAAAAAGGACAGGATATCCAGATCCTCATCAACAACCTCAAAAACAAATTCAGCGATACCAAATACCAGATCACCGCTGTCGCCGAACGCCTGAACATTGAATTCGGCATATCCATCAACGATGGCGAAGCGCTCAGCATCGACCCGGAAGAAGCAGCTAATACCAACCCTGCCGAACTGCAGTTGAAAGTGGATAAGTTGAAGGTTCGGCTCGACAATTACGGTGAGATCAACCCGATGGCCGTGGAAGCTTACGATGAAATGAAAGAGCGCCACGACAACATTTCCGAGCAGCGGGATGACATTTTGAAGGCCAAAGATGATCTGCTACAGACCATCAAAGAAATAGAAGAGACAGCGACCTCTCAGTTTTTGGACGCATTTGAAAAGGCAAGGCTCTATTTTATTGATGTCTTCCGTACCCTGTTTAGCGAAGAAGATAAAGCCGACCTCATCCTGCTCGATCCGGACGATGCCGCTGCGGACACTGCGTGCACCGGGCTGGAGGATTTCAGCTTCAAGCCGCTCAAGGCAGTCATCGACAATGAAATG
>JBFIJS010000545.1:0-3615 GCA_041600595.1 Saprospiraceae bacterium
GAACGGTGAGCCCATTGGTACCAACGTGACCAGTTATGTTGAAGTAAAAATGCCCACCAACGACGACGACCGTCTGTACATTTACCTGAAATCCCCCAGTCAGTTGTACTATTTTTTCGGTTACAAGCAAGGCATCCTGAACGTCGTTTCCAATAATACCCGTTTCATGGACGAAGTGCTGGGCATGAAAGACAAGGATCGGATTATCAAAATGGGCGATGACGATGTCTATGAAATCCAGGCGGTTGAGCCTTCAACGGCCAACGCCTTTGTCAACCGGGTGCTGGCTGTATCCAAATAAATTGCCCGACTGCCAAACCCGGTAAAAGGAGTACCACTACGCTGGTTTGGCTGAAACCGACTGATTTTGTTTGTTTTTTATTTTTAAATCACCAAAACGGTAGCAACAGCATCCACCTGTTCCACCGGTTACTTGGTACAATTTTAGCAAAATCAGGCCGAAGCTGAGGCTGTAAAATCCATGGATAATCCTTTACTTGTTCACATATTAGTATTACTGTCTTTCCTGTCATCTTTATTCCCAATCGATAAAGTAAACAATGAACGGAGCAGTCCCCGGCCTTTTTCATCATCGGTAGAAAGGTTGGGCCAGTCTGAAGCCTTTTGTCTCCATTCTACTGAAAAAAAACCTGCCGCCTTTAGTCAATTATCCAATCTGAAGCATTTGTCGGCGCCGACCGGCTGGTCATTGAATTGCGAAGAAGGTATTGAGAACCACTACTTCGAAGTAAATCGGACTACTTTCGGCTTTGTGGATACGGACTACACTGTGCCCTTCCCGGCAAGTGAGGCAAATACGAAAGTTGGCCTGCCCTGTGACCGGGTTACGATGGAAGTGATCAGCACCGTCGCCAAATCACTGAGTAATGACAGCCTCGGCATGGCCGTCCGTTACACCAATCCGAACGGTTTGACCAGTGCGGAGCAATTGTTCTTATTCGAAGATGGCCAGGTCAGGATCGTCCATGGCGGCCTGGCTTACAGCTGTGATCTGGCTTTGCCCAATCTGACAGTACAAACAGCCGGACCGGTCAATACCCTGACATTTGACCTGACGCCATGTGTTGCCGGACTTGGATTTGCTTTGGTGGAGGGTGATTCCATTGATTTTTCCGCTTCTTTTTCCATCAATCCCGCCGGTCCAATCACTAATGATTTTTTGGAAATCCCCCAATTCAATGCTTTCGGCTTCGTAACCGTCGGTGGTGAAAACATAGTGTGCGACTCGATCAGCGAAACCTTCAGGGTTGGTCGCACCCGGGCACTATTTGACTACCCCAACCCGATGCAGGGGGCGTCGACGGGCTGTAAGCAGATTGAATGGCCTTACCGCCTGTTTGTTCCGGAGAATGATTTTGCTGATTTTTTTGGAAACGAATACCGGGCTGCGCAAAAAATCGATTCCTTCGTACTCGATTTCAATCCGGTTTTACTGTCTGCTTACACAGACCTGACCGTTTCCGTTTCTATTCCCGGACACCCGATTCACGGTAACAACTTTTTCCCCATCCGTCCACTCACGGACTTTCCATCCGGACATTATGTGGCCACTTTCGATACGTTGACGTATGTTCCAACGCTCAATGTGGTAACAGAATATTCATTTGACCTGAAAATACAAGCTTCTCCCAACTGCCTCACAGCCCAGCAGCCTCTAATTAATCTGGGGGCAAAAATCTACTATCAGGATCGGTATTACGCCAATAATATCGGAAGTGCCGGTTGTGCGTTGAGCAAGTTCGAATCGGGCAACAGCCAGGTCTCCTACGCCAATCCACCACAGATTGAGATGACGCTTTTGTCCTCCCCATTCGATACGGTTCAGGCCGGGCAAGCTGATTGGACAGTTGAAATCTGCAACATTTCACCAATATCCAATGCTGATCTGGTTTGGTTCGCCATTGAGGACCTGACAGGCAACTTAAATGTGCTGGCGGTAGAAAACATCACCGACCCGCAAAATCCGGTCAATATTCCTTTGTCGCCTTATGGAGCCAATAACTGGTTTAGTTATGCCCCGTCCCTGAGTAGTAGTGAATGCGTACAACTTCGTCTCACTGCCAATGTAAATGGTTGCCAAAATCTAAATTTTGACATGAAAAGCGGATGGAATTGTACCGCTTTCCCCGACCCGGACTGGACCCCGGCCGATAATGTGTGTGCGGAGGAGAACGTGGACCTGGTCATTGTGAACATTGTTTCTGCTCCCATCCAGTTGTCATTCAACGACGTTACCAGCGTTTGTCAAATCAGTGGAGAGACGGTTTCAATCACTGGACAGCTGAGTACCGGCAGCGGCACTTTCTCCGATAATTTTACTATCAAATTTTTTCACGACGTGAACGGTGACGGCACCTTGCAGATAACCGAGCCCGTTGTTTTTCAGCAAAACTTTTTTGGAAATATTACCCCGGTGGTGCCCCTGGGCTTTACGGCCAATTTTCCCGTAACTGCCGTACAGGGTTGTCAGTTGATAGCTGTTCTGGAGGCGGCCGGAACTGATTTGTGCGCAGGGGTGGAGTTGGCAGTGCCAGCGCCACAGCTGAGGAACGCAGGTGCAGACCGATTCTTTTGCGAGCTGAACTCACCAAATATCAACCAGCAGATTGGCGATGCCGGTTGTACAGCGCCAGGGTATAATTTTTCCTGGACAGCTATTCCACCAGCTTCCATCAACCATATAAATGATCCGCAAAGTGCCGTGACCAACCTGTCCCTGAACGGAGCAGATTTTTTAGGTGAAACCCTGAACTACATTCTGGAAACCGAACGGACAGCCTGTGGCATCTCAACTTTCGATACCATCTCCATCACACTTCCCAATACGGCGGAAGGCTATTTTGGGTCGGATAAAGACACCATACAAGTGGCTAACTGCCAGACTGTAGCCTCATTTTGCCTGGGAATTTCTCAGCAACAGATTGGTGACTTTTCGGTGTGGCTGGACAACCAACCCTATCCATCCACCAATTTCCTAAGTTGCAATGGCAATGAAGTAGCAGTTTTGTTGTCGCCGGGCAGCCACCAGCTGGTACTAACGAACCCTCAGGTTGACTGCTCAGACACTATTGAAATCAAGGTCAATTGCACACAATCCGAAACCGTTGATCTGACATTTCAACTACATGAATCTGATACCGTTTGCCTGAATTCACTGGAACTTACCGGCCCCATCGTTTCCCTCACCAACCTTTGTGAGGACGGCACCTATGTGAATTACGAAATACTGGATGATACCTGCGTGGTGCTTTCCGGCATGTTTGTCGGAACGGAAACTGCTTGTTTCATTGCCTGCGATATCAATAACTTTTGCGACACGACCTTCATCAATACAACGGTCCTGCATCCGATACCGAACGGCATCGCCGATACCATTATCGTTTCCGACGAGGGTGAATATTGTTTTAGCGCCAACCTGTTGAACATCGCCGGTGACATTTTTTCCATTGAAAATATTTGTCCGCAAACCGGTGCCAATGTTGACTTTTTTATCGACCCAATTGACAACTGCGTTTTCTACGAAGGACTCTCTGTCGGGACGGATACTGCCTGCGTGAGGTTATGCGATGAGTTCGACAACTGTGATACGGTGAC
>JBFIJS010000546.1:0-3614 GCA_041600595.1 Saprospiraceae bacterium
GCTTACCCCCTGGTGCTGCCAAAAGGTCAATTGATAGTCTTCTTTATTGTTGGGGGTCAGAAAAGAAAGATCAGGTGTGTCATTTTCTGAAGTGTGATAAAATCTGGCGGCGGGTGCAATGGGAACAAACAACCTGTTTAAGGTAGTAAGTAGCTCTTTGTCATTCTGACAGCCGGCAATTTCTTTGGCACCATAAATGGCAAATTTGTCCCAGTCCACGGCCGCTGCTTCGTCACTGGGGTGAAAATATTTTACGTAGCCATAAACCTTGGCAAAAGTTTGCAGATTGGATAGCTCAAGACTGGTTTGCCCATTGCCAAAGCAGTAGATCAGCAGGGCTAATAAAGTGATGATTAATCTTTTCATTTTGGTTCAAGTTATATCTGAGGTGAGTTTTTGATTGACTGACAAGGTAATAATAAACTCGGTAAACTCCCCCTCCTCACTCTCACATACCAATGTCCCCTGGTGCCCCTGCACCACAATATCATAACTGATAGACAACCCCAGCCCCGTGTTCCCTTTCCCCGTCGGTTTGGTGGTGAAAAACGGATTGAAGATTTTATCCCTGACGGCAGTGGGAATCCCCGGGCCGTTGTCCCGGATGCGTACTTCGACCTGCCTGTTCACCCGTTGGGTGCTCACTCGAATGGAGGGCTGAAAACCCTCTCCTTCTTTCTGTGCCTTTTCGTCCAGGGCATACAGAGCGTTGTTCAGCAGGTTGATGAGTACCCGGCCAATCTCCTGCGGGTTGAGGGGAACGGGCGGGAGGTCCGCCGCCAATTGTTTTTGGAAATCCACTTTAAAATCGGGGCTCCGGGGCTGGTACCCGTTACGGGCGAGGTTGAGGTATTCTTCCAACAGTGCATTGAGGTCGGTGGGGGCCCGCTCGCCTTTATTGTCGTTGGCGTGGTCCATCATGCTGCTGACGATGTTGTCGGCCCGCTGGCCGTGCTTATGGATGATCACGGCGTTTTCCCGGATGTCGGCCAAAAGCTCCAGTAGCAGCTGGTGGTCGTCCGGGTCATGGGAAGACCGGAGGCGTTCGAGTTCTTCTTTCAATTCATCCGACAGCTCCACCGAGCCTTCCGCAAAGTTGTTGACGAAGTTGAGCGGGTTTTTGATCTCGTGGGCGATGCCGGCGGTCATCTGGCCGAGGGAAGCCATTTTTTCCTGCTGGATGAGCTGTTGCTGGGTGGCTTTGAGGTGGTCCATGGCCTCTTCCAACTGTTCGTTTTTTTGCTGGATCACTTTCGCCTGCCGGGCTGCCGCCTGTTCCAATCTACGTTTCAGTTGGAATTGGTATATCCTGTAAATCGCTCCAGCAATCAAAGCGATCCACAAGCACCAGGCCCACCAGGTCAGGTACCACGGCGGCCGGATGACAAAGGTGTAAACAAACGGGACTGACTCAATTTTGGCCTGCCCCATGGCCTTGACTTTGAGGTGGAAAGTGCCATATGGGATGTTTCGATAATCGGCCTTGGGTTCGTCGCTATACGAACTCCAACTTTTATCCAGCCCTTCGAGCTGATAACTATATTGGATTTTATCGGGAGCACTCCAATCAATCGCCGAGAAGTGAAAAGTCAGGTGGTTCAGGTCATAGGGCAACTTCAGGTTTTTTGGGTAATTGTAATATGGCGTTACCGAATCAAATGACTTGATTAACTCATCACCGAAAGAAAAAGTATGGAGATAAGCTGTATCGCTCAGTCGCCTGTAATCAATAAAATTTTGGGCAATTTCTATACTGTTTAATCGAATACTTGGAACGGCGGACGGCACTGCAAATTCATCCAGGTCGAGCATGGTCATGCCGCCTTGTGACCCCCACCAGATCCGGTTTTGCTGGTCGAAACAAACGCTATTGGCCTCAAAATCCATCCGGTGCAGCCCATCGTTTTTATCGAAATTGAGGATTTTATAGTCCTCTTTGGGGTTGGACGGGACTGTTTTTTCCAGGCCTTTAGGAATGAGCAGGGAGATGCCGTTTTGCGTTCCCATCCAGATCTGCCCGTCCTCACTTTCGGCAATGGAAAGGACCCAATCGTGGCTCAGTCCGTCTTCCATTGAAAAATGAGTGAAGGCTTTCCGATCTTCGACGGGGGCATACCGGTGCAGCCCCCCATAAGTCCCAACCCACAGGTTATGCTGTTCGTCCTCTACTAACGACACAATATTATTCGGATCAGGAGCATCACCGAAAAAATATTGTTCCATCTGCTGGCTATCAGGATCGTAACTGTTCAATCCATTTGCGGTGCCAAACCACAACATTCCACGGTGGTCCTCCAATATGGTTCTTACCCGGTTATCGCTCAATCCTTCATTGGTTGTGTAATGCGTGAAACCTGCTTCCGCTCTTTCGGGGTTATAACTGGTCACGCCGCCGTAAGTGGCCAACCAGACCACTCCCCGGTCATCTTCCAGCACCGACCAGACCGCATCATCACTCAACCCTTCCGAGGTCGTATACTGCATGATGGTTGTCTGGTCATCCTGCCTAATGACCTCGAAAGCTCCTTTCGTCTGGCTTCCTGCCCATAAATTGGATTTACTATCTACCGAAATTGACCTGAAAATGGCGTTGTTGAAGATCGCTTCATTTGTGTAGAGATTATGATGGCTGCCATCAAATGCCCCCACACTGTGTAAAGAACCTGACCAGATATTGCCCTGGTCATCGCTCATGACGGACAGAATAATATCAAAATGTTCATTCCCATTTACCGTATACAGCTTAAAACTGTGGTCATTATAAATATTCACCCCTCCTCCAGTAGTTCCGATCCATATATTCTTTTGACTGTCCTCCATCATGGATGCCACGCCGTTGTTGCTCAGTCCTGCTTCCTGGTTGTAAAAAGTAAAGATTTCATGGTCAGTATTGAGATCGTATTGTACCACTCCACCCAGGGTGCCCAACCAGAGGTTGCCATGACTATCCTCCAGGATGGACCAGCAACTATTTTGGTTTTGACTTTCTCCGAAGTAGTATTGTACAATTCGATTTTCCTCATTGCTGCGGATAAACCTGTTCAGCCCGTTTCGCGTAGCGATCCACAAATGTCCGTTGCTGTCTTCTGTTATAGCTCTGACCACCTTGTTACTCAGGCCTTCCTTTTCCGTATAATTCACGAAACTGCCGCCTGCCTGATCCGGCCGGTACCTGCTCAGTCCGTTAAAAGTCCCAATCCAGACATCTCCCTGACTGTCCTCACATAACGATAAGATTACGTTTCCGGCTAAACCGTGGGTGGTATTGTAACCGGTAAAATTTCCGCCATTGCGGTCGTAGCGATAAATGAACACCCCACTTTCGGTGCCAAACCATAAATTACCCCGGCTGTCTTCCAGCATCGAATAAACCCTGATATTGTCTGGCCCCTCATTCAATTTGTAATGGATGAACTCGCTTTTCTCTGCCCGTGGATTGTAAAAATTGAGCCCTCTTGTACCGAACCATAAATTCCCCCGGCTATCTTCCATCATCGACAGAATCCAGTTGTGGCCCAAGCCTTCTTTTTCCGTGAAATGAGTAAACCGGATCCCATCGTACCGGCTCAACCCGTCCAGCGTACCAAACCAGATGGCCCCCTGGCTGTCCTCCA
>JBFIJS010000547.1:0-3614 GCA_041600595.1 Saprospiraceae bacterium
CCGTTCTCCAATATTTCAACAAAACCTTTTGCTCCTCCCCGGTGGGAAGCGTCCATGTTGTTGTCCGTACCTGCACTCCCGACAAACAGGGTGTCCGCCTGTTTGATGAGTCCTTTTTCCAGCGGCCCAAGTGCCGCTCCCGTCCGTTGTTGCGCGGTGTGGTGATCGGCAGGACTGGAAAAGGTGATTTTTCTGCGCTGAATGTATTGCGGACAATTCGGATAAGCTTCTATCACTTCGATCCGCAGTCCCCCGGTGGTGCTGGTAATTTTTCCGTTGAGCCGGTAGCGTCTGCGAGTCGTCAGTTCAATAAAAAGCATCCCGACCCTGGGCTGCGTTTTTATATTTTGAAAAAAAATGTCCTCGCGGTTACTCTGCAAAAGGGCGTCGTCGAGCGAGATATTTTTTTCGTCCACAACGGTGATAAAACCACTTTTCCCCAGCAGAACCGAAGTCCAGATCTGGTCGTTTTCGTCCGTAGAAGAAACGACTACCAGCTGCTGGGCGCGGATAAAATTGAAGGCGCCTTTGATGATGGTATCGGCGATCATGCGGCCGTTGTTTTTGGCAATGTTTTCCTCGCCAATGATTTGCTGGACCTTTTGTTCGCCTTCGTGAAAGATAGAACTCATGAGTAGTTGATTTTCGAAATTGGCAGCTGCCGGGGGACCATACAGCCCCTCCGGACAGCTGCCGGGTTGTTAATAATTCGCGTCAGAATGTGATGACGGCATAACCTTCATTTTGCAGGCGTACAAAGCTGGGAAGGCCGGTCGTACCCGGAACGAGGTTGTCGGTGATCAGGTCGAGTCCTACTTCCTCGGCTCCGAAAACATCGGCACAGCCGCAGGAAATACCCTCAATGGTATCTTCCACAGACTTGTACAATTGGTGCGCAGGGTGATCTTCCTTTTGCAATTGCTCGGGCCACCGGGCACCGGCTCCCTGAAAAAGGAGCCTGGTGTCCTGGCCTGCTGTTTTAAAATCGTACGCAGCGGCCAAGGCGTTGAAAACTCTTCCGAGCGATTCTTCTGAACCTGGTTTGGGGTCTGATAATACAATGATGGCTGTCTTGCTCATTTTTAATGATTTAGCATCAGCGGCCGGATGTCCGGTAACTGATTTAGTTATAAAAAAGGTGCTCATTCGCCTGCCGGGATGGGATCAGGTTCAGGAGAGGAACCGACCTGGTTGCCCTTCCTTGCCTGACCCCTTTCGGCAGGGATACTCAAGAATGGTTAATTGCGGTGTTTTTTTGGCACGTGTCCACCGGGTGGAAGAAGTGCCATCAAAGCCGGCGTTCCGCCGCTTCGATCGGAAGGTCGTTGATGCTGGCAAATCTTTTTTGCATCAGGCCGTTCTCGTCAAACTCCCAGTTTTCGTTTCCGTAAGCGCGGAACCATTGGCCGGTTTGGTCGCGCCATTCGTATTCGAACCGCACGGCAATCCGGTTGTCAGTGTGGGCCCAGTAGTATTTTTTCAGTTTGTAATCGAGTTCCCGGGTCCATTTATCGGTGAGGAAAGCGATGATCTC
The DNA here is from genome assembly GCA_041600595.1 of Saprospiraceae bacterium. Taxonomy (GTDB): domain Bacteria; phylum Bacteroidota; class Bacteroidia; order Chitinophagales; family Saprospiraceae; genus UBA6168. Next base: position 1,535 of record JBFIJS010000547.1, read on the forward strand.
CGCCCTGCCCCGGACAAACGTGGACCGGTTGCGCCATTCAGAATCCTCCGTGTATGCCCGGGCAATTTTTTCCGGGTTTTGGGTGTTCCAGGCATCTTCGGCAGCCTGTATTTTCTGCCGGGCTGTTTCTTCCGTAAAAGGTGGAATAGGGAATTTTTTTTCCATGGTCATTTAGTTTTTGCTGAAGCCGGCAATCAAATGAGTGCCCTGGCCAAATTGGTTGCGACGGCGGCTTTGGCGGTCGTCAAGGGGGTGCCGGCAAGGCTCTCCCCTGCTGCCGCTGCCTTTGCACAGCGCAGTCTGCAGGGATTTCCCTGCCGGCTTGAATCGGGTGATTTTACAAGAGTCGGGTTATTTTTTAGCCTTGTAGGCCATCAGTTCTTTAGCCACTTCTTTGGTGGAGTAAACACGGCTGGACAACATCTTGAAATTGACCTGGGCAGCCTGGTTTCCGTCGAGGCCGGGAAGAATAGCCGACGCCGTGGCGTCACCTACTACCGCTACCTCAAAGCCATCTTCCAGCAGTTCCCGCAGATGTGATTCCACGCAGAGGTTGCCGGACATGCCGGCCAAAATCACCTTGTCTATTTTTTGCTTGCGCAACTGGAGGCTGAGGTCGTTCTGTTCCGGACCGTACACTTTGTGGGGTCCGACTACGGTCACGTTGTCCTGCTCGATGTATCTTTTATAGGGTTCGAGAAAATCGGCTCCTGAGCCTTTGAAGCCGTTGAGGGAAAGCTGATCCCCGCGGTCAAACATTTTGATGTCGTGCATCAATGTTTCCAGCGTACCTTCAAACTGCCAGTGGTGGTCGTGTTCGTAGTAGTAATGAGGGGAAATAAAAACAGGTACGCCCGACTGGTCGGCCACCTTAAACAAGGTTTCCAGGTTCGCGACCGTATTGTTGGTTTGTACGCTTTCACCGACGGCACCCCAGGCGACACCGGATGGGCTGAGGAAATCATTTTGTGGATCGGTGATGACGATGGCGGTGCTTTCGTCGATCATAAAACCCGGTTCGGGCAACTGTGCGGCCAAATCTTGCAGGTAGAAGCTGCTGATAATCAATGCGATGAGAATTTTAATGTTTTTCATTTTTAAAAAGTTTAGTGGAATGAACAAGCCGGGTTGACCAGGAATAATGGCGTTCAGGCAAAGCGCTGCCCAGGCAACAGTTTGGCGCTGAAGCCGCTATTCCGGGGTGTTCCCGATTTGAGTTTAGTTGATAAAAGATTAGATCGTGACGACAGCGCTCAGGCTGCCGGTATTATTCATGCTGTAGTTGATGCTTTGGGATAATCAATTTCAAATTCGCCCTGGTTGACTATATAGTTGGTGATGGTGCGCAACCCGATCAGACCGATCAGCTCGGCCAGGGCTGCTTCATTGTAACCGGCTGCATAAAAATGCCGGATCGTTTCCGGGGAAGCCTTCCCCTTTTTTTCCACCAGCTCCACGGCCAGTTTGGTTAGTGGGTGCAACTTCTTATCGAGGATGGCACCTTTCCTCAGGTCAATAATTTCTTCTTCTGTCAGGCCCGCCATTTTTGCCAGGGAGGTGTGAACCGACAAGCAGTATTCACAATGATTGGCTTGTGATACGGCCAGGGAAATAGCCTCCTTTTCTTTCGCCCAAAATACACCCTCGCTGAGGGTTTCGCTGAAAGCGAGAAACCCGCTGAGCAATTGAGGGGAGTAGCCCATGGCGGCGTAAAGGTTGGGCACCCGCCCGATTTTTTGCTCGACCGCATCAAAAATTGCTTTCGTCTTTTCGCCTGCCTGCTCTCTGGTAAGGGCTTTTAAAGTTTTCATGGTTGAAAAAAGTTTGTAAAAAAATGTTTGCGATACTACCAGATTAGGCAAGCCGCGTGCCAACTGAATTTTTTCTACTTAATGAACAGTTAATCAGTTATTTATGAATGGTTTAAATTATAAAATTGAAAATAAAAATGCCAATATATTGGCAATATGCCGATATATTGGCAAGGCGGAAAACGGGTAAAGATGCTCCATCCCGACCGGCAGGTAAAAACCCCGGGTTTTATCCTGCCCAGTAAAGCAGCAGGGTCATGATCAGCACC
>JBFIJS010000548.1:0-3608 GCA_041600595.1 Saprospiraceae bacterium
AGAAGTAAATATTGGTGGTAACAACACGTTGCGTTATACTGGTTTAAACTACCAAGGCCTGGAATTAGCGAGTAGCTTGAATGCGAGTGGAATGGAATTTTTACACATTGACTATTGGACGTCCAACTCCTCTGCTCTCAATGCCTTCTTGATCAGCTCAGGACCGATAGAGACACCCTATGCCCTGGCTGTTCCAACATCCGGTTGGGCAAGCGTTGATATTCCGTTAGGTGACTTTTCACCGGTAGATATAGCCGATATTATTCAATTTAAATTTGACGGAAACGGCGATATCTATTTGGATAATATCTACTTCTGGAAAGTTTCAAGTGGAGGTGGTAACGAACCAACTGCTCCAGCCCCAACGCCCACGCAAAATGCCGCTAATGTTATTTCGATGTTTAGCAATGCCTACACCAATGTTGCTGTCGACACATGGAGGACGGATTGGTCCGTAGCAGCATTAGAGGATATTCAAATTCAGGGAAATGATGTAAAGAAATATACCAACCTTGATTTTGTAGGAGTCGAAACCACCGGCCCCAATTTGATTGACGCCTCCTCCATGACCCATTTTCATGTAGATGTATGGACGCCCAACATGACCACTTTCAGGGTCAAGTTGGTTGATTTCGGTGCCGACGGAGGTTTCGGTGGCGGTGATGATTCGGAGCATGAATTAATTTTTGATAATCCTGCTCAGGGGCAGTGGATTTCTTACGACCTTCCACTTTCGGATTTCACAGGATTGACCAGCTCTACGAAAATGGCACAGCTCATTTTTTCAGGAGTGCCTCCCGGTGGCGGGACACTCTATGTTGACAATGTTTATTTCTACCAGCAATAGTCTGCTGGTGAGCCGGTCATTTTCCCGGAGGAATACCGTGGGGTTATTAGCCCTCTAAGGCTGCCTCAGTATTCATTTTTAAACCATAATTTTTGAACAAAAATTAATTATTAAAATGCAGACAACATTCTTATTAAAAATATACAGGTCTCCTGCAAGCGTAATGTTATCAATGGCTTTGGTGCTATTGTGCCTCAGCTGTGAAACCGATGAAACGCAAACGGTGACCACTTTCACAAACCTCACGTTTGAGGATAATTTTGACACGGATGGCTCAATTGATCCAGCCTCCTGGAATTTTGATATAGGAACTGGTGAGAATGGTTGGGGGAACAATGAACTACAATATTATACCGATCGTCCGGAAAATATTAAAGTTGAAGGAGGTATGTTGCATATTACGGCACGGAAGGAAACCTTTCAGGGTGCTGCTTATACATCTGCCAGAATTACCACAAAGGGTAAAATAGAACAGCAGTATGGGCGGTTTGAGGCACGAATAAAATTGCCCTGGGGTCGAGGGCTGTGGCCGGCATTCTGGTTACTGGGAGCTAATATAGAAGAGGAACAAGACAATGATCCAGGTACTTTAATTTGGCCAGCTTGTGGAGAAATAGACATCATGGAAGCTCGGGGTCAGGAACCCACTGTCATGCACGGAAGTATTCACGGTCCTGGTTATTCTGCCGGTGAAGCAATTACCAAATCTTACGATTTGGTAAATGATCGTTTTGATACCGACTTTCATGTCTTTGGAATAGAGTGGGGCCCGGGATACATAAATTTCTACGTTGACGATGTATTATATAATCAAATAACTCCTGACGACTTGCCGGAGCCTTCGGAACCATCCTGGGATCCGGCAATCTATTCCGGGCCAGAGTACGATAATCTTTGGAATAAATGGGTTTTTGATGGTCAACCATTTTACATCATTTTAAATGTAGCTGTGGGCGGCGGATTTGTTGGGCCAGTTGGGGATAATACCGTTTTTCCGCAAACCATGCTGGTAGATTATGTTAGGGTTTACCAGGAAGGCAATTAATGATTTATAAAGTATGGTTTCACTTGGTAGGTTAAGAGGACGAAAATGTTTGTAAAATTTCGGGTGCGGCACGGTTCAAGCATAGAGTGGGAGGCCAGGTTTACAAACAAGGGCGCTGCTTCGTTTGGGGTTGGATATGCGATAATAGATACGGTTTTTGAAAAATACTTTATCGGACAAGCATATATCTGTTTATTTGCCTTTAGAAAGCCGCTTGCTCTTTTTCATGATTAATCATTTGGAATAAATGGAATTAGGTAATACATCAAAAACTACAGAGATGACTCGTGTCAAAATCGGTCACGAGCAATATTTCAAAATATCAAACAGTGATGCGCTGCGCCCGTTTTTTATGAGCATCGTCAGCGACTCTGATCACTGGATGTTTATTTCCAGCAACGGCGGGCTGAGTGCCGGCAGAAAAAATGCCGAGTACGCATTGTTCCCATACTATACCGACGATAAAATAACCGAGTCTGCTGAAATCACAGGCAGCAAGACCATTTTCCGGATTCAGAAAGGCGACATTTTTCAGTTGTGGGAACCCTTTTCCGAACGGTTCGACGGCATGTACAAGGTTACCAGGAATTTGTACAAAAGCGTGTACGGCAACAAAGTCCTTTTTGAGGAAGAAAACCACGACCTGCAACTGACCTTCCGCTACGAGTGGAATTCCAGTGACCGGTTTGGTTTTGTCAGAAAGTCAGCGCTCATCAACCAAGGGGCGGAGGCAGTTAGTCTGGCAGTGCTGGATGGTATTCAAAACATCATGCCTTACGGCGTGGCAAGCAGCCTGCAAAACAGCGCCAGCAATCTCGTGGATGCTTACAAACGTAGCGAACTGGACGCAGCGGCAGGCTTGGGTATCTACGCACTCAGTGCTATTATCGTCGACAAAGCGGAGCCCAGCGAAGCGCTGAAAGCCAACACCGTCTGGTCGCTTGGACTGGAGCGCCCTACTCATTTGATATCGTCTCTGCAACTCAAGAATTTTAGAAAAGGCTTGCCCGTCCGCCAGGAGGAAGATGTCAAAGCTGAAAAAGGAGCCTATTTCGTGGTAACAGAGATGACATTGTCATCCGGCGCTGAAAAGGAATGGATGATGGTGGCCAATGTGAACCAAAACCATGCGGCGATTGCCAAACTTTCAACTTTGATAAACAGTGAAAAACAGTTGGCTGACCTCGTCCGGCAGGATGTGGAGGCAGGCACGCAGCGCCTGATCGAACTCAACGCCGCCGCTGATGCGCTGCAACTTACTGCTGACAACCGCAGGGATACCCGCCATTTCGCCAATACCCTGTTCAACATCATGCGGGGCGGTATTTTCGACCAGAATTATCAAATTGAAAAGTGGGATTTTTCTAACTACCTGTCGACGGCTAATAAAGCCGTTTTTGAAAAAGAAAAAATTACGCTCGAAGGGCTGCCAGAAGTGTTTTCGCTCTCAACTTTGAAGGAACTGGCGCACCGGAGCGATGATGCTCATTTCACGAGATTGTGCCTGGAATACATGCCGCTGAAGTTCAGCCGCAGGCACGGAGATCCAAGCCGCCCGTGGAACAAGTTTTCCATCAATACCCGCAATGAAAACGACGGTTCGAAAATCCTCGACTACGAGGGGAACTGGCGGGACATTTTCCAAAACTGGGAAGCACTGGCGCATTCCTATCCCGATTTCATGGAGAACATGATTCATAAATTCCTGAATGCGAC
>JBFIJS010000549.1:0-3597 GCA_041600595.1 Saprospiraceae bacterium
CCTTAGAAACCTTTGGAGGAGCACATTGGGACGTTTCAAAAGGCGAGGTCTATGCTGCTCCGCATTTCTTGCGTAACATGAGTTACTTCGATAACACATCCCGAAACGTTGCCACTTTCGATCTCCAATAAGAAGACTCGTTCAGGTTGTCTATCACAACTCCCCGGCTGGAAGTGCTGTGGATCAGGGTTAAATTACCCCGGTCGTTGGAATAGACCATCGACACATGAAACACCTTTCCTGTCCTTGATTTTCTGAAAAATACGAGGTCGCCCGGCCGGGCATTTTCCTTATTGGTTTTTTTACCCAATTTTTCCAGCGAATAGGAAGGGCCGGAAATAGGTACATCATGCTGTCCCATCACATAAGAAACGAAGCCAGAGCAGTCAAAGCCCGTGGGCGACTTCCCGCCATACCTGTACCTGGTGCCCACGTGCTTCTTTGCATAACTTGTAATGTCGGAGCGAAGCCTTGCCTCCGCTTTGTCGGTAGAATGTGTTCCAGTGTGAGGGGCCTTTGTTGACCCGGATATACCCCGGTGAATCGCACACCCTGATGCCGTTAATAATAGGAATACCAATAATTTAGCGGACAAGCTTGTTCCGGTCATAGGTTCAGTGAATTACGATTAGAAGATTGTAAAGCTTTTCTGCCAAATTTTACTAATGGATTATTTTTAACAGGTAATCGGAAACGGGCGTTCGATGGGTTACTAAACGAGAGCTGCTTCAAATAAAGTATTTGGGAAATGATCCACTTGAGTGGTGAGCAAATATATATAAATTAAGTTTTTTCTTAATGCTTAGAAGTGTAAATTTTAAAATTATCTTGATCCCGTAAAAAGTTCAGCTTCTCCCGGTAGGCTTTTAAAGCCTTTTTATCCAGTGTGCAGGAAAAAACATCCTCTACCCCGGTCACCTGATACAGCACCTGTCCGGCATAATCGACCAGGCTGGAGTCGCCCGAATATGCCAGTCTGTTCTGGTCGGTGCCGACCCGGTTCACTCCGATGACAAATGACTGGTTTTCGATGGCTCTGGCCGCCAATAGGGTTTTCCAGTGATGGCTGCGGGTTTCCGGCCAATTGGCGACATACACCAGCAAGTCGTAATCTTCTGTGTTGCGTGCCCAAACCGGAAAGCGGAGATCATAACAAATCAGCGGACAAATGCGCCACCCTTTCCACTCCGTCACCAGCTTTTTTGCTCCGGGCATATAGGTATTATGCTCTTTGGCGAGGGTAAATAAATGCCGTTTGTCGTAATACTCAAAAGTCCCGTCCGGCCGTACCCACAACAGGCGATTGTAAAAGTATCCGTTTTCCCGAACCATGACACTGCCCGTTACGACGGCCCCCAGCGCTGCTGCCTTTGCTTGCAGCCATTGAAATGTTTGCCCCCCCATGGCCTCTGCCATCGATTCGGCTTGCATACTAAAACCGGTGGTGAACATTTCGGGTAGGATCACCAGATCCGTTTTCCCCTCCAACCCGACGAGCTTTTCGTCAAACATATCGAGGTTGGCACGGGTGTTTTCCCAAAAAAGATGGCTTTGCACCATCGTCAGGCGAATGTTTTCCATAGGAAGATAGATTATTACTAAGAAGACCGCTGTCAATATGGCCCAGGGTTGTTTGCAAAGAATGACAAAAAAAACAGGGCATAAAGATCAGAAATCTTTATGCCCTGCAGGGGTCGAAACCGAATAAAATATTTATTCTTCGCCGCCTTCGTCACCTTCTGCTGCTTCGCCACCTTCTTCTTCTTCCTCTTCAGCAGCACCAGCTCCTTTAAGGCTTCTTGGCACCTGCACCATAGCGACCGGCAATGCACTTGGGTTGAGAAACTCAACTCCCTCTACAGCCTGGATGTCCCGAACCCGGATAGATTCGCCCAATTTCAGTTTAGAAATGTTGGCGACTACCTCGTCAACCAATTGCTCCGGAGTTGCCTTGATCTTAACTTTTCTGACACTCTGGGCAAATTTACCACCGTTGCGCACACCAGGTGATACACCTTCAAAGCGAAGAGGCACCTCTACCTTAATCGGGTGTCCGTCCTGAAGTTCCAGAAAATCGATGTGTTCCGGCGTATCTTTGATTGGGTGGAAGTCAACAGACTTGATGATGCAGCGGTGCGATTTACCATCGACCGTCAGCTCGGCAAGTTTAAATTCTTTGGTGTAGATCAAGTCACGGACATCGTGAGGACGAACCGTAAAGTGAACATTTTCTTGCCCTCTGCTGTAAAGAACACAAGGAACCAGCCCGGCCCGTTTAACAGCTTTGGAAGCTTTTTTGCCCACTTCCTCTCTCTTTGTACCTGATATAGCTAATGTTACCATGATAAGTTATTTTTTGAAGGCCAGGTTACTTGTGTTTTTGACATTGCCAGCCCCAATATGAATTCCATTTTTTAAAAAGGAGCGCAAAGATAGATTTTTTTGAAAAAGAGGTTGTGTTTACCTGCTTTTTTTTTGTCAAAAATTAAAAAATCACGTTGTTTTTGTTCGCCAATGCCACTGTAAAGTTAAAAACCAGCCCCGGGCAAGCCCTATCTTCTTCCACTGAGAGCAAAATTTCTTCAACTTTATGTTTGGTGAATAAATCAAATAAAGTTACTTTTGCGCTCATTTTGAAAAAAAGAACTTGATAAAGATAAAATACGCATAAAATGAAAAGGACTTTCCAACCATCCAAAAGAAGAAGAATCAACAAGCACGGCTTCCGTAAGAGGATGAGTTCAAAAAACGGCCGCAACGTCATCAACCGCCGTCGGGCCAAAGGTCGCCACAGCCTGACTGTTTCTGATGATAAACATACCAAGTAAGCCCATTCATTGAATTTGGCCGGTGAAACGGTCAGATGCTTACTACTATTTTTTGGAACAAAGCCCGGAGCGTTTATATTCGCTCCGGGCTTTGCACGTATGTGCCAACCCACCGGCCTGATCGACAGCAAACCAGACACTAAACAACTGTGATTCAACCTTTTAGAAAAAAGAAGCCGACTGAGGCATATCGGAACCGGCTGGCCACTCTCAATCACCGGCCAATAAAAACGGAAATACGCCCGATCTTATCGATCATCTAATATAGTGGCAGAGCAAGTTTCAGCACAATCAGCACCACCTCCGCTTGCTACTGTCCGGGAAGATTGACACTTATGCCAAAATCAACGCTACAAAAAACAGCCATAGAAGTCAACGGACAGATTATCCCGGTAAAAGTGTACCGGGAATCGCGGCGCAGCATTCGTTTTTCCATCGGGAAAAAAGCCGCTATCCTGAGAATGCCCCACCACCTGAGGGCCGACCAGCAACAAAAAGAATGGCATCGCTTCAACGACTGGGTACAAAAACAGATCAAGGCACGCCCGGGCAGCGAAGATATTTACGGCAAGTTGTACGAAAGTGGTGACACCCTCACCGTTGGCAGCCGCCAGTACCTCCTGAAGATCGAAGAAACTGATAAGACCACCCATAGCGGAAAGATAGAAGCCGGCCGGGTCATTTCGCTGTGCCACCCCGACCAGGCGGAGCTTAAGATCGATCTTTCGGGCCTGACCCGGAAGCGGGAGTTCGCTCTGGAGCGGCTGGA
>JBFIJS010000550.1:0-3596 GCA_041600595.1 Saprospiraceae bacterium
GGCAGTAAATCCCGGCAGGTTGATAAAGTCGGGCAATGGAGTTGGATTCCTGCCCCATCTTCCATTTTCATCCTGATCCATGTAATAGATTTGGCAAGTCATCCTTTCCGACTCATCAACAAATTCACAAAGGGTAAAATACATGCGTTGCCAGTCGGCACTGAAAGCGGTATGAGCAACATGCTGGTCACTACTTAGCGCGGGGTTGGGCACGGGGCGACCTTTTTCCAGGTTTTTTGACACCATCATTTTTGCCAGTTGCCTTTTGGGCTCCTCCTTATCCTCGGCATATTTATAACGGAAGGTGGTATAATACAGGTGGTTGCCCATTTCTACAGCTGCCGTTTCCGAATAGTCGGAATTGATCTGGTCATCCAACCGGTCCATCCGGAGGTTTTTGGGTTCGTTTGGAGAACTCATAGCCCACAGGCATGATTGTATCTCCCGTAAGGCCGATTCGGCATAACTTTGATTTTGATTTTGATTTTGGTAAATGAAAACATTGAACAGTTCGATGGCTTCCTCGTATTTACCTAAACTTTTTTTCACGTACCCCAACCACAGGGCGCACATGGAAAAATAGGGGGTCTCCCCGTTCTCCATGATCCGGGTATAATATTTTTCAGCGGTAGATAAGTCATTTAACTGTCGGGCCACTTCAGCGTATTTATACCATAAATCAATATTTACCTCCTCCTCTTTTTCCATTTCTACCAACTCTTTATACATGACATAAGACTTCTGATAGGCACCGTTGCTCAGTGCCATGTCGGCCTTTTTTTCCGTTTGTGCAAAAGAGGAATCTATATTCAGTAACCAGAACGCACTGAACAACAGGAGATTAACAGTAAGTTTGATGGCAGTTGTCATATTCTTTTACAGGTAAAAACTATTACCCGCCAGGGTGCTAAAATATCACTCTCTTTGGAATTGTTGGGAATGTGATTGTTGTTCAATGGTCTTTTTACATTGACCCGATGGAGTGTTCTGATGCATTTAATAAGTGTGCTTTTTTGTCAAATATGCTGACTACTTGAAGCGCAACTTCTTTTTATAAGAGGAAAAAAAGCGGCCTCAGAAAGTGGTAAATATGGAATCGGGCAATTGTTCCGGGACGGAAATTTCGGTTAGTTGCAATTTATCCCGATCGCCCGAAAGCATCAGATTGCCATATTTTTGGTAGTCCCTCCAGGGCATGATAAAATCAGCCGAATCCTGAGTGGCTTCCCGGAAAAAAGTCCATTCAGAGACGAGTTTTGTTTCCTGGTCGATGGCGACATGATACTTGTTGTCCGGGGTGTCACCGACAGCCTGAAAAGATATGGCGACCAGATCTGCCGGTCGCCCGTCGGCAGTCGGTTCCTGACCGATGTATTGCAGAGTAACGCCGTCGTCTTTCATCTTAAAAGGCATGACCAACCAGTACGCATCGTTGATCCATAAACTTTTGCCCCGCGTGAGCAAGGAGTCCAGCAGTGCCGGGTCTTTAACTTCTTGTCCTGCTTTTTGAACCCGGCCCTTCATCGTGTTGATATTCAGCAGATAAGTTGTGGAGTCGGCAAAAGATTCAATGCGGATATCGCCCTTCATTTTGTCCCAGAAATGTTTGCGCCGACCGACAAAAACCCAGGACAAATAGCGGGTCTGGTCCCAGTTTTTCCGGCCACCGGAGGCTTCCATGACCTGATCTGCCAGGGCAACGGCCTGTGGATCGGAACCCGAAAGGTTGAAGCCGGGAGCCGGTGGATTACCCGGAGGTTCCGGCCCGCGTGGTGTGCAATTGGTCAGTAAGACTATCAGGCTGGATAAAAACAGGGTGACAAGTGGTTTATTCATGACGTTTTTTATGTTTATTCGAATGGCTTGCAAAGGGTAGGGGGATCAATCACCCAAAAGTACAATGGAGTAGGCAGAATTGATTTTTATTTTCCCATTTTCTACTGTTACCTGCTGGCCGGAATAATAATCCCTGATCTCATCTCCATCAGTAAAAACCCCGGCAGCGGAAACTTCTTTTTCGCCAGCCGGCAGGTCTAAGCCCACAATAGCAGCATCGGAATAATCACCGGATTTGAAGGTTCTCGTGAAAAAATAGGGCTCTGAGGAAACCGTTTGGTGAATGCCTGCCCCGACTGCCGGGTGTGCCCGGCGGAACTGCCCTAATTTCTGCCAGTGGGCAAGTACTTCCTGCACATTGGCGCCATTCTTTTCCAGGTTTTGCTCCAGTTCGTCCCAATTCATGAACGAACGCAGATTGGCATCCCCGTTGGCTCCTTCCACTTCCAGGCTTCTTGCGGTCTCGTCCCCGTAATAGACCTGTGCAGCTCCGGGACAGAGTAAAAGTTTGGTGCCCGATACAAAAGGTTGCTGCCGGGTTTTATCGAACGGTGCGCTGTCGTCGTGCGAAGTGATGTAATTGACGACGGATTTTCCCCGGAGCGGACCCTGCAATTTGGTGTTGTATTTCACAAAGATGGAGTCGTAGGGGTAGCTGCAATCGCTTTTAAACCCAAAGTTGATGAGGCTGGTAAAGCCATGATCGAAGTAGTCGACGGTTTGATCGCCAAAGCTAAAATTCCGGTCGCTGACGATGTTGTAATTATAAACTTCCCCGACCATGTAAAACGCATTGTCGTCGAGGACTTTCCCGGGATTGTTTTTTTTCCATTCCGCAAAAGCGGTCTCGGCCTCTTTTCTGAGTTCTTGCCAGACAGTTTCTTCCGTGTGTTTTGCCGTATCGACCCGGAAACCATCGATGCCGTATTTCCGCACATAGTCAGTCAGCCATTTCATGATGTAAAACCGCGGCGCCCGCGGGTGACCGGTTCTTTGAAAAAAGGCATCCAGTTCGGCCAATTCTTTTTCCAGGCGGCCTTCTGCCCGCCATTTTTCCTTAAGTTTTTCGGGTAAAGCAACGGCTTCATCCGACTCGGTTTTGACATCGGGCAGGTTTTCGACCAACGTGCAGTTGATGGTAGTGGCGTAATTGGTGTACTCACATTTGGGACCGGTACGAACCCAGTCATCGGGCCACACCGGGTCTTTTCCCGTTACGGGCCCTGTGTGGTTGATCACCACATCCAACAGAATCCGGATACCTTTCTGGTGGGCTGTTTCAACCAATTCTGCTAGTTCCTCAGCGGTGCCAAAATTGGGGTCGAGGGCAGTCCAGTCCTGCGCCCAGTAACCGTGGTAAGGGTAAGTAGTGCCCGTGCCTTCGTCAACGATGCCTTTATTTTGTTCAACAACCGGTGTAAACCAGATTGCGGTGATACCGAGGTCGCTGAAGTAGCCTTCTTCTATTTTGCGGGTAATACCTCGCAGGTCACCTCCCATCATATTCCGGGCTGTAGCGGTGGGCAGGTTTCGACCGAAGTTCAGGTCATTATCCGGATCGCCGTTTTGAAAACGATCTGTCAATAAGAAATAGATGTTGGCGTTTTCCCAGAAGAACGGAGGGTTTTTCTCATCTGCCTGGGCGGTGGTCATTTCCTGCATGGGTGGTTGGCAACCAAAACACAGTGCAGTGAAGATGATGAACAGACAGGCTAAAAGTTTCATGTTAATTCGAGCAGTCATTGCGTTAAGCTGATAAA
>JBFIJS010000551.1:0-3593 GCA_041600595.1 Saprospiraceae bacterium
CACCTATCCCGATCACGCCTACTTTATCGGTCGGTTTGACGCCGGCCAGAATGATGGGGTTGAAAACAGTGATCCCACCGCAAAAAAGCGGACCAGCCTTTTTCATGTCGATACCCTTCGGAAGCGGGGTTGCCCACGACCAATGGCTTCTGACATGGTCGGCAAACCCTCCATGTCGCCCGACAATCGTACCCTCCACCGTATTGCAAAGGTGGTGGTCACCCCCCATACACTGATGGCAATGCATGCACGAACCGGAATTCCAGCCCAGGCCAACCTGGTCACCTACTTTTACACTTTTTACCTCCCGGCCGGCTGCGACCACTTCACCGACCACTTCATGGCCGGGAACGAAGGGGTATTGGGTCATCCCCCAGTCGTTGTTCAACATACTGAGGTCGGAATGGCAAAGTCCGCAATAATGTACCTTGATATCTACCTGGTCGGACCCGAGTTCAGGTAATTCGTATTGGAAGGGTTTTAATTGGCCACCAGCTTCACTGGCGGCATACGCATTTACTTTTAGCATAATTAATTGTTTTTGGTTTGTATGAAATAATTCAGCAATGAGCGCTCTGCCTTTTCGTTCCCGGCAACAGCTGGAAAGCTGATCGATCAATACGGATAAAATAATAGCCGGAAGCTACGGACAAGAATTGGATTCTGGTCGTTCTGCCGGCCTGCTTTCCCCGTTTCTTTAAAAGAAAGGTTTGTGAAAAGCTATCGCACGTTATCAATTGACAGGATAACTGCCGGAAGTGATGATAGTTCAAATCGCCACAATTTTTCTGCAAATGCGCCATAAAGAGCCTTGCCAGGCAGTAGATAAACGCAGGAGAACAGGAGGCAGCGCTGCAAAATTAAAAATCATTAACAAGGGCACTATTTCAATAACACCAACACGTCAGTAACTTTACCGGGCCTTTAGAAATGCTATATGATTGGCTGTTTCTATCCGGCGATTCACTGTTATCATTCTTACACAGAAAACTGTTTTAGCATGAAAAATATATGGCTCCTGGCACTTGCATTTTGCATTTTACCATTTTCAAGTGGGATTGCTCAGGGAGGGCAGGTTCCCCCACCACCGGTTGGACCAACCACGCAAATCACCTTCGATCAGGATGTGTTTGAGTTCGGGGAAATATTACCCGGCGATCAGGTACAACATCTATTCAGATTCACCAATACCGGAAAAAGACCGCTGGTTATTTCCAATGCGACTGGCAGTTGCGGATGCACGGTTCCATCGTGGCCAAAATACCCCATTGGCCCGGGCGAGTCGGGGGCTATCGTGGCCGTGTTCGATTCCAAAGGTAAGATGGGCGAGCAAAACAAAACCATCACGCTGACGGCCAACACCAGTCCTCCGCAAACGACGATTGCACTCAAAGGATCGATAGTCGAAAAACGCTCCAAACAAGTTACGGCGAATAGCGCTGACCTGAGTATTTCCCCGAACCCTGTGAAGGATAAATTATTATTGAAAATAGAAAATGCAAAGAGCCTTGCCGCAGATGTGGAAATATTTGACAATTCCGGCGAATTGGTCAAGCAACTGCAATTTGAGACGGGAAGTTATCCGATCCAAATTGAAACCAGTGATCTGGTCAGCGGACAATATTTTTTGTCGGTCAAATCTGGTGACCGGAAAAGAATGAGTTTGCCCTTTGTGGTGGCAAAATAGTCGGGTCTCTGACGACACCCGCCATTCTTTTCCGGCTTCGTGAATAGCTCCCTTTATTGCGATCAGGCAGGCAAGGCCTGGTTGGTAATTTCCCGCTCAAAATAAATCAAATCTTTACTGGCAGGGTCCTTTACGACCCTGCAGAAGTAGGTTCTGTTGACATATTTCCTGACCATTAGTTGAATGGTCGGGGCCTTGTGGGCGTAAACGAATCCACCTTCCGGATAGATGTTATCCTTAACTGGCATTTTCATAATTGATCTTTTTTATTCCTGTACGGTGACCCGGATTCCCTCAGAATGGCTGGTAAATTCCGGCGCATACATGCACTGGATGGTCGTAACGCCATTGGAAAATTCGCCGTTGTGTTGTACCCGCAACGGATATTCAAAAACATAGGTGCCTTTATTCAGATAAGAAAAGAAAAAGTCGGTTGCCGCATCTCTGGTGCTTTCATAATAGCCCAGGCCATCCTGCCATTTGTAGGTGCTGAGAACATTGACTGGTTCGAATCCACTGGCTCTCATATCTTTCATGTGAACGTACTCCATGTCCCTGTCGACCCGCAATTCGATCCGAACTTTTAGTTTCTCACCAACCTTCAAAACATCACCTTCATTGACTGGCCGGATAACCTCACCCCGGTCGGTATTTTCTACCCGGAAGAGTTGTTTTTTCAGGGTAAGCGGCGTTTCCTCGAAGGTAGTGATTTTATCCAGTTGTTCAAAGTATTGCCAATACATAGCACCCCAGGCCACGACATTGTTGGGATTGGTGATTGATATGTCAGCCATTTCCTGGTTTACGTCCTCCCCGTTGAAACGGACTTTGAAATAACCGGTGCCCGCTTCTGCATTTTTTTGTGCGGCGGTGATGAGTTTATTCCACGAGGCTGCCTGTGATTTACCCATCTGAATTTGGAGCGGCTCGCTGTCGAGCAGCCAGTTGTCACCGGCGCTCAGCAGCGCATAGACGGCATTTGCAGTAGCTTTTGTGGTTTTCCAATGATTGGTCTGTTTGTTTTTCAGCAACCAGATTTTCAGATCATCCACAGCTTTGGCGTCATCGGCAATATCGCTGAACGCCTCAATCATCAGCGCCTGCGTTTCGATGGGGGCCTGATGCCACCACCAGCCGGTCGGGTATTTCCAGTATTTCCCGAGTTCATCATTGTTCAATGAGCGTTCATCCAATGACCGGATCACCTTGCGGGCAGGTTCGATCTTTCCATTTCTGAACATGGCCAGCGCCAGCAGTCCCTCGGTATAAATACCTTTTTGGAGCCAGTATTTTTCTGCCTGGTCAAGGTAATAGGCATGCACCTGCCCGGCCTTACCGGTCAGTCCGATATACGTTCTTTTGTTGCCATCCATATTTTCGATACCTGCCTGGGCGGTTGAGTTTTCCAAAAAGAAACTCCGTACGTAGAGATAGTGGGCAGCCAAATAGTTGAGGTGGTCATCTTCCCATTTGGCTTTGCCGGCATTTACCTGTTCTTCCAGGCGTTCGTATTGCTCCACCATGCGTGCATCGCAATAGCCGATGGCCTGCTGCACCATCTGCCAGGCGGCCGGGTTTTCCTGCAGGTCATCCACTTTTAATTTTTGCAAATGACCGAAACCCTCGGCGATATACTGGGTAATATACCAGCTATCCCGTCCGCCCGGAAACCAGGCCCAACCGCCGCCGGGCAGCTGCCGGTCCTGTAGTTTTTTCAGGGAAGCTTCCTGCTCGTAAGCCATACGGTTCAGATCAAACAGCAGCGCAATATTCTGCTTCTGTTGTTCTTCACTCTGAGCTTGTAGCACCCAGGGGGTTTCGTCCAGCAGAGCCGTTTTGAGTTCCTCATTTTTCGTCAGATTACTTTGCAGAGCGTCGGGTTGAAAATCCCGCCATTTGTCAAAAA
>JBFIJS010000552.1:0-3592 GCA_041600595.1 Saprospiraceae bacterium
AGTGCTGGCTTGTAAAACGAAGAAAAAAGAGGTACGAAGAAACGATTTCTTCAACCCCATGCACGATTATTTCAAAAAAGGCATTGGAACGACCGCCTACCGGGACGCCTGGAGTTTGTTTGATCAAATCATTGTTTCTGAGGGGCTGATTCGTAAAAAGAACCAGGGGTATCTTTTTTACAAAGCCAGTATTTTCAATAAACCCTACCTTATTCAGAAGACGGGCCAATACAAAGGGTACCCCTTCCGGACTTTTGATTTTGATAACTATATTTCCGGTTACAGTGATCATTTCCCGGTTTATGTATTTTTAATCAAAGAAGTCGTGCAGCCATGACGGCCGTGCCTTCATTCGATAATCAGTCAACTGTTTTTTTGTTGCTTAATATAAGCTGCTCCACCGGGACGAATTCTGCTACTTTTGCCTATCACCTAAGAAATAATTGAATACCGCACATGCCAATAAATAAAAAGCCACTCGAACTCAATGGTGATTTTAAATATGCGCTGGATGTACTCGCTAAAACAAATAAAAGCCTGTTTATTACCGGCCGGGCCGGTACCGGCAAGTCGACCCTGCTGAATTTATTCCGGCAGACCACCCGTAAAAAAATAGTCGTTTGTGCACCAACCGGCATTGCGGCTTTGAATGTAAAGGGCCAGACCATCCATTCTATGTTTGGGTTTCCTCCCCGGTTTATTTTGGCCGGCGACATTAAAAAAAGTGGGAAACGCAAATGGTTTAAGAAAATGGAGGTGCTGATAATCGATGAGATCAGTATGGTGCGGGCCGATTTGCTCGACGCCATAGATCGGTCGCTGCGGCTGAACCGGGAAAATCCCTTACCATTTGGCGGACTACAGGTCGTGTTGATCGGTGATTTATTTCAACTTCCTCCCATTGTTGCTTCGGAGGAGGAAAAAAGGGTTTTTCAAATGGCTTACGAAAGCCCTTACTTCTTTTCTGCCAATGTATTCCGGGAAGTGGAAGTTGAAATGCTCGAACTGCGTAAAGTTTACCGGCAGGAAAATCGTCATTTTTTGCGGTTACTGGATGCGGTGCGTTTGAACCAAATTGACTGGGAAGACCTTGAAGACCTCAATGTTCGGTTTCAGTCGCACGATCCGGCAGGAGATTTTATCACCTTATCTCCGCGAAACGCCAACGTTGACCGGATCAACAAAAGGGAACTGGCCAATCTTGACACCATGGAGTTTTCCTTTCTGGCGACCGTAACCGGCGATTTTGACCCGCGGTTATATCCAACAGACAAGGAGCTAAAGTTGAAGGAAGGAGCACAGGTTATGTTTATTAAAAATGATCCCGATGGGCAGTTTGTCAATGGAACCATTGGGAAAATAACCGAAATTTCTTTCGATTCCATTAAAATACGAACGGAGGAAGGTGGGGAAATAAAGACGATCGAGGCGGGTAAAATGGATTGGGAAATAATCAGGTATAAACCCGGAAAAAACGAAGAGGAAATAGAGAGCGAAGTCGTTGGCACCTTCAATCAATATCCGTTAAAATTAGCCTGGGCAGTGACGATCCATAAATCACAGGGGAAAACGTTCGACAAAGTCATCATTGATATGGGAAAAGGTGCTTTTGAAACCGGGCAGACGTACGTAGCACTTAGCCGCTGCCGAACCCTCGAAGGTATCGTATTAAAACAAAAGCTGACCGCCAGGGATGTAATGATCGACGACAGGGTCGTGGAATTCTACGAGCAACATTTCTGACTAAAAAACCTCGTCAACGTCCCGTTTCCGGTTTTTCCACCAAACGTAACCAATCGTTCCTACAAGTACGTAGGGTAGGGCGAGCATGTATAAAATGCCGGTATTCAGCCCTTTACCGGCAGAACCCCCATCCTTGAGGTTGCTTTCTGCGCCTATTTTGCACATGGGGCACTGTGCTGGCAAAACAACTGGTGAGCTAAAGCTCAAAACGAAAAATAATACGATGGTTTTTATAATGCGACTTTTCATGTTTTAAAATTTGCTGTTGCTAAAGTTCCAATTGGTTGCTGTAAAATTAGCTTTTTCGTTTTGCAGAATCAGTTGACCCAGGGATAATAAGGCCGGATCATTAAAAATAAAACAGGCCCTGTTACAGCCACGTACAGCCACACCCAATAGACCCATCTGGCCATCTTTTTGTGCCTTTCGAACTGGTTGGTAAATGCCCGGATGAAGGTAAATAAGATAAACGGGAAAATGCCTGCGGCCAAAATAATGTGGGTAATCAGCAGAAAGAAATAGATGTAGCGGATAAATCCTTCGCCCCCATATTTGGTATCCACATTTGTCAGGTGGTACACGACATAGCCCAGCAAAAAAAGAACAGAAGTGAACATGGCGGCCATCATGGCGGACCGGTGTTTTTCTATCTGCTTGGTTTTTATGAAATACAAGCCAATGATCAGAATGACGGCTGTAATGGCATTCAGGGTAGAATAAACAGCGGGGAGGAAAGTGAAATCTATGTCCGTGTCAATCTTCAGCCGGTGCATAAACGAAACCAGCAAAATGACCACAGCAGTCACGGCCCAGGCTATGCGGTTCAGCTTTTTTTCTAAAACTAAGTTTGCTTTGACTCCTTCCATTGTGTTGTTGTGATGCAAAAAGTAGGCAGCTGCTTCTTAAAGGCCCCTGCGCTTTTGCTTTGGGATGACGATCGCAATTTGTTCAACCAAACGGCCCATCTCCGGGTTGCTGCTGATATCGTAGTGACGGCGGATTGTCATACTGGTATCGACCAGCGCAATACCCTTATCGGGTTCGGTTATCTGAAATCCGGATGCTGAAAGACTGCGGAAATTTTCCTCATCCGTACCGAGTAAAAACCATTGCTGGTGGTCATTGATCCCCAGGCCTTTGGCCCTGTCAATCATGTTGGTGGTTGAA
This sequence comes from Saprospiraceae bacterium, assembly GCA_041600595.1. Taxonomy (GTDB): domain Bacteria; phylum Bacteroidota; class Bacteroidia; order Chitinophagales; family Saprospiraceae; genus UBA6168. Next base: position 2,911 of record JBFIJS010000552.1, read on the forward strand.
TCCGCTTTGATAAAAGAGAGGAAAACAACATCTTCCGTTTCATTGTAGCTCTGATGAACCTTGGACAACCGCTCCATTTGGTAATGTGCTGTCGAATCATCTTCAGAGAGGAAATTCACCACCGCTACTTTGCCGTGGAGGGTTTCTGGTGAAACGGGAATGTTCACCTGATTATATAATTGGAACGCTCCGACTTTGCCTTTGTCTTCCAGCTCCGATAAGGAGGCTTTCCGATAACTGACTCCTGAATTTAAAAAATAAATCGAGCCTAACGGCAAAACGAAGAGCACCAAAAAAACAAGACCTGACACTAAAAATACCTTTTTTTCCCGCTTCGGTGATTGATTCTCCATAACTGTTTCTTTTAGATAATTGAACAGAAAAAAAGGGGTTAGGTTTTTAAATCATCCATCGATGGTAATAAAAAAGGCGGGTAAATTTTACCCGCCTTTTTTTATCAGACCAAGATGGTTGAGGTCTGTTCGTCGTAATCAATATATCCAGTTGCTGCGGGAGCAACTTCCTCTTTGTTTTTGTCTTCGATCAACTGCCGGCGATTACCCCAGGCGCTTCCTTCCTGGAAGAAGGCAATAATGGCCCATACCAGTAACAACATTGGAAGCAGGACACTCAGCCGCAATCCCTGTACCTCAGAACCAAGGTGCATAAAATTGTAGACGAT
>JBFIJS010000553.1:0-3573 GCA_041600595.1 Saprospiraceae bacterium
GATGTTTGGCATCGCCCTGCCGGTAGGTTGGTCCGCCTCCTTTTTTTCCGGCGATTGTTAACAGGCTCTGATCCATGTCCAGCCCGATGCATTCTGCTGGTTGAAAAGTATCGGATAGGAGCCGGGTTGCCTCACCCTGTCCGCAGCCAAGATCCAGGATACGACTGGCGGCCGGCAGGACCAGTTGCTGAAAATATTTGGCAGCCAACCGGTTGTAATTATTCCCCAAAAGTCCCTGGCGTTCGGGGTTTGCTTCACTGATACTGTAGTTCATGTTTTTGATTTTTAGCGAAATGGCCGACCAGACAACCTTCAGAAACACCAATAAGACGGTGGTTCCAGGGTGGCTCCGGAGAATAACAGGCAATTATAACAAGGACTATCCAATTCGTCGAGAAAATAGACACATCTTGGCTGGATGAAAATTGGCAAGTCTTCATTTTCGGTAAAAGTTCTGGCGGTGTCAACTGCGTTTGCTTCAAAATAGCCCAGAGCCGGGACCAGTTCGTTGCCAGCCCGGTAGATGTTTCCTTTTACAGCTGCCGGCGGCGCATCAAAAATATTTCCGGAAGGATTGGAAACGAGCTGCAACTGCTCGTAATAACGGGCGGCCCGCCGGGTCATGGAATGCTGGAATACGTTGTAAAACTGCTTTTCAAAAAAGGTATCTCCCAATTTCTTTTTACCGGTCAGCTGCCCCTGCAGGCGGGTCAGTGGTGTTTGCTCGGCATTAAACATCCGGATTTCCTGTCCGTCCATTATTTCCGTCAGGTAACAAACCCTCGGGGAATCGACTACATTAACGGTCAGCTCAGTCAGCTGGTAAACGTTGTTCATTTCCCAACGCAAAAAAGGCCCTTCATCCTCCGCAGGAACGGGAGCGTCGATGTAGATACGAATGAACCAGTCGGAAATGGCTACGCCAGTCGGGCTAAGAAATGACTCTTCGGCAAAGTCATAGTAAACACTGTTTATCGGTGGCACCGGCTGCATCGTTTCCGGTTCTGACAGATAGGTCGTACCATCTGGCAGCTGCACTTCAATGGTGTAACTTTTTCCTACCTCCCCGGTGATCGTTCCTGCGGGCAACTGATACTTTTCCCGTTCCACATGCTCGTATGTCCAGACATGGCCGTCGCTATCCCGCAGGTAGGCCTGGGCATCGGGGATGGGTGTCGGTTTGGCAAGAACGTCTGTTATGGTTTTGGAAATGGTCAGCTGGTGCGGGCCCGGGTGGTTGGTGATTTTACCATAAATAACCACCTGTTCTTCGGCGGTGCCCGGAGCCTCAAAGGCTATTTTTTCGATGCAGGAGCCCATCAGCAACGGCCACAGACACACCCCAAACCACCAGAGGCGGGTCGGGAAGCTGCACCCGGCAGATTGAATTGTGGCAGTCAGGTATTTTTTCATCAGAATTTGAAATTATAAGTGATGGCCGGAAAAACGGTTCCCAAAGTTGCCAGCCGGAAAGCATCTGGAAAAAAGAAGCCCGGCTGGCGCCGAAAGAAAACGGCAAATGCGTTTTTCCGAAAATAAATATTGTAGATCGCAAAGGTCACGCTGCCTTTGTAGTTCTTCCTTTTCAACAGCCCCGCCCGGATGGTGTAAGAGAGGTCGAGCCGGTGGTAATCGGGAATGCGAAACTGGTTTCGGCCCGAATAGTTGGGCACAACAATGTTCCCTACCAGATACGTGCTGACCGGCGCCGTGATGGGCCGGCCGGTGGCGTAGGTAAAGCTCAGGGACAGGGTTTTCCATTTGTTAGGTTTATATTTTGCCAACAGACTGACCTGATGCGGTTTGTCAAAATTGGCCGGATACCAGGAGCCGGCATTGATGGCTTCCCCTCTTTCTTCGTCGATGACCCGGCGTTCTGTTCTCGACCAGGTATAGGACATCGACCCCGACCATTTTCCCTCCATTTTGCGAACCCCGAATTCAAGACCATAAGCCCGGCCTGTTCCGCGGAGCAGCTCCGTTTCCAGGTGTTCATTCAGGAACAGGTCTGCGAAATCCCTGAATTCCAGGACATTATCGAGCCGGCGGTAAAACGATTCAACCGATGTTTCCCAGCGGTTATTTCTGAAATTACGGAAATAGCCGATGGAGAAATTATCGGCGATGAGCGGTCGTACGTAGCGGTTGCTCAACTGCCAGATATCAACCGGGGTAGTGGCGGCGGTGTTGGAAACCAGGTGGTTGTATTGTCGCAGCCGGTTGTAGCTCAATTTCAGGGAAGCGCTGCTGGCCAGTCCGATTTTCAGGGCCACCCTTGGTTCAAGACCCGCATAACCCCTGATCTTTTGGTTTTTTTCGAAAAATCGGTTTCCCGTGATATTCCCTTCGGAAATGGTTTGGTTGCGGTCATAACTAAAAACCCGGTAGGGGCCGATGTTTTGGAAAATGGAATAACGCAAACCCACCGAAAAAGAAAACAGGTCGGAGAGTTCGGCTTCTTCGTTTACGTAAAAGGCCAGTTCCCGCCCTTGCTCTTTTTTCACCCGGTCGGGGATTACCGCAGCTCCTGTCGAATAAGGCGCAACCTGCTCCGGTTTGCTGTCGAAAAATTGCCATTCAACACCGGCATTGATCCGATGTTTTTCCCCGGGAGCCATGAAAAAATTTTGCTTCCATTTGTACGACCGGTTGCCGGTTTGCAGACGAAAAGCATCTGCGCCCTGTGGTTGAAAAAACTGGCTGCTGTAGTCGCCGGCGGAAGCTTCCAGCGAAGAAGAGAGCTGGTCGGTCAGTATTTGTTGCCACTTCAGGCTGAGCAGCCCGGTCGACCATTCGTAGCCAAATTCATTGGCAAAGCGAAAGAAATCATGGCTTCGGTATCCCGTGAGGGAAAGCGTACCGTTGTTGCCAAGTCGCTGGGTTACTTTTGCCGTGAGGTCGTAAAAGCGGGCCGAGCTGTTACTGACATCCGGGTTCTCCGCCAGGTTGAGCACCCAGTCGGAGTAGGAAGTCCGGCCACTGACGATCACCGAGGTCTGATCTTTGATGACCGGTCCTTCCAGCGTCAGTCGGCTGGAGACCAGGCCCAGTCCGCCCTGTCCGTGCCAGTTGGAAAAATGACCGTCTTTGGTCCGGACATCCAGCACAGAAGCCGCCCGGCCCCCGAACTGCGCCGGAATGTTCCCTTTATACAGCGTCACCTTATCCACCACATCACCATTAAAAATGGAAAAAAAACCCAAAACGTGCGACGAATTGTAAACGGTGGCACCATCCTGCATCACCAGGTTCTGATCGATGTTGCCGCCCCGAACATTAAACCCACCGGCACCTTCTCCGGTGTTGGTGACTCCCGGGAGCGTCAGCAATCCCTGGATGACATCGGTCTCGCCCAGCAGCGAAGGGATTTCTTTAATGTCGGCCATGGTCAGTTGTTCGAGGCCGGTCTGGGCTGAACGGACGTTGGCGTCGTTGGCCCTGGCTGCCACCACTACTTCCTGCAGGTCGAAGGTTTGGACATCCAGTTTGATCGTTATTTCCCCATCCGAAAAAATTCTGATTTTTTTATAAACCTCCCGGTAGCCCACGGCCTGGACTGTCAGGAGGTGTTCC